>JADGDW010000002.1 GCA_016744725.1 Candidatus Albibeggiatoa sp. nov. BB20
TTATATTCTTCAATATATTGTCGACAATTCACTAATCTACATATTGACGCAAAGGCGATTCAAGGTTATATTGTCGACAATCCCCATAAGAAAACTTTATCAATATCATAAGGCATTCTATTTGGACTTCCTAAAATAGTATTGCTAGCCATTTGTGCAACACACTAAAATCGAAAGGAAAAGCTATGAGTCTTTCTTCACCTGGAAAACAATTCCGCGAGTTAGTGGCAACCGAAAAGCCATTGCAATGTGTGGGTGCAATCAATGCCTACCACGCACGTCTTGCACAAGCCGAAGGCTTCAAATCCCTCTATATCTCAGGTGGCGGTGTGGCTGCTGGTTCTTGTGGTATCCCTGATTTAGGTATCACCACATTAGAAGACGTATTAATCGATTTACGCCGTATCACTGACGTAACAAACTTACCTGTATTAGTCGACATCGATGTGGGCTGGGGTGGTGCGTTCAATATTGCGCGTGCAATTCGTGCGATGGACAGAACAGGCGCGGCTGCGGTACATATTGAAGACCAAGTAATGCAAAAACGTTGTGGTCATCGCCCTAACAAAGCCATTGTGTCTCAAGGTGAAATGGTTGATCGTATCAAAGCAGCAGTTGACGCGAAATTAGACCCTGACTTTGTGATTATGGCGCGTACGGATGCCTTAGCGGTTGAAGGTTTACAATCTGCCATCGACCGTGCTTGTGCTTGTGTTGAAGCGGGTGCAGATATGATTTTCCCTGAAGCGATAACCGATTTAGACATGTATAAAAAATTCGTCGAGGCTGTAAAAGTACCTGTATTAGCGAATATTACTGAATTCGGTTCAACGCCATTATTCACCACTGAACAATTAGCATCGGCTGACGTGAGCATTGCTTTATATCCATTATCGGCTTTCCGTGCAGCGAATGCAGCGGCGTTAAATGTCTACAAAAAATTGGTTGCTGAAGGTACACAACAAAATGTTGTCGACACTATGCAAACCCGCGCCGAATTATACGACTATCTTGATTATCATAGTTTTGAACAAAAATTAGATTCTTTATTTTCTTCTGAAGGAGCGTAATTCATGAGTGAGCAAGTTTTGCCAAAAGCGAAGAAATCAGTTGCTTTATCAGGTACAGCAGCGGGTAATACAGCGATTTGTACTGTAGGTAAAAAAGGTAACGATTTACACTACCGTGGTTATGACATTTTAGATTTTGCTGAAACCGCAGAATTTGAAGAAATTGCCCACTTATTAGTACATGGCTTTTTACCAAATCGTTCAGAATTAGAGACGTATAAAAAACGTTTGAAAAACTTCCGTGCGTTACCTCATGCGGTTAAAGTGGCATTGGAAGCATTACCACCAACAGCCCACCCTATGGACGTGATGCGTACCGCCTGTTCAATTATGGGTAGTTGTATGCCAGAAAGTGAAGACCATCCAATTGCAGAAGCACGTGATATTATTGATCGTTTAATGGCGAGCTTGGGTTCTGCATTATTGTATTGGTATCATTTCACCATTAATGGCAAACGTATTGAAGTTGAAACCGATGATGAATCATTAGGCGGTCACTTCTTGCATTTATTACATGGCGAAAAACCAAAAGAATCTTGGGTTCGCGCGATGCACACGTCTTTGGTTTTATATGCAGAGCATGAATTTAATGCGTCTACGTTCACAGGTCGTGTGATTGCAGGCACAAACTCTGATATGTATTCCGCGATTACAGGTGCGATTGGTGCATTACGCGGGCCTAAACACGGTGGCGCAAATGAAGTCGCATTCCGTATCCAAAGCCGTTATAAATCGCCTGAAGAAGCTGAAGCAGATATTCGCGCACGTATCGAACGTAAAGAAATCGTCATTGGTTTCGGTCATCCTGTTTACACCGTCAGCGATCCACGGAATGAAGTGATTAAACGTGTTGCGAGACAGTTATCTGAAGAAGCATGTAATACCAAAATGTATCATGTTGCGGAACGTTTAGAATCTGTGATGTGGGATATTAAGAAAATGTTCCCTAATTTAGATTGGTTCTCTGCGGTTTCTTACAATCAAATGGGTGTACCGACTGATATGTTTACGCCGTTATTCGTGATTGCGCGTGTCACAGGTTGGGGTGCACATGTGATTGAACAACGTGAAGATGGCAAAATCATCCGTCCTTCTGCGAATTATACTGGCCCTGAAGGGTTAAGATATAAAAGCCTTGACGAGCGTTAATTGATATATGACGCAGAGCGTCAAAGCTGAGTTACCACGCTGAGCGTAGTAACTAGAGGATAATTTTTACTCTCCACTCGTTCCAACGGAGACCGTTGGAATGCAGCCCAGACGCTCCGCGCCATTATTAAATATCTTACTGATTAAAAAACATTTTTTGATACAGACACACTTCTTTATGTCAGTGACAACTTCACATTACGGCTAACCCCTCCAGCCTTTTGGAAATGAACTATGATTCCTTCGGTTAACTTCACTGCTCAACCTGTCACTATTACAGATAAAACCTTTATTCAACTAAGAAAAGACATTGTTGAAGGCATTATTTTGTCAGGTTCAAAATTAAGTGAAACTGAATTGTCGACAAAATACGCGGTCAGTCGTGCCGTGATTCGTGAAGCCATTAACCGTTTAGAATCCTGTCACCTCGTCGAGCGTAAAGCCAACATCGGCGCACGGGTTGTCACCTTAACCCTTGAAGGCTTAGCCGAACTGTATCAAGTCCGTGAATCATTAGAAGGCATGGCGGCGCGTCTTGCGGCAATGAACATGAGTGATGCCGAAATCGCGGATTTACACGAACTGCTCAACACCCATTTAGAAACAGTGCAAACAGGTGAAACCTATTATCAAGAAGCGGGTGATTTAGACTTTCACTATCGGGTGATTTTAGGCAGCAAAAACAATCAATTGGTGTCAATGCTGCTTGACAGTATTTACCATTTGATTCGTATGTATCGTGTCCAACTTGGCATGGCAGGCCCGCGCGTTAGCACTGCATTTGATGAGCATAAACACATTGTGCAAGCCATCTCCAACCGTGATGCAGAACTCGCCGAAATCCTAATGCGCCGTCATATTCTGTATACAAAAAATACCCTAGAACAAAAATTAATCAGTGATGCCAATCCGAACTAATTCTGACAGATTGTAGGATGTATAAACGAAGTGTCATATACCAAAAACTCTAAATCAACAGATTTTTAATATTTCAGACAGATTGTAGGGTGTATATAGCAAAGCGTCATATACCAAAAACTCTAAATCAACAGATTTTTAATATTTCAGACAGATTGTAGGGTGTATAAGCAAAGCGTCATACACCAAAAGCTCGATACATCAAAGGTGCATGGTGTTTCATTTATGCACCCTACTTAAGTTAAAGAGATTAACAAATGAATACCGAATACCGTAAACAACTCCCAGATACACAACTTGATTATTTTGATACCCGTGAAGCCGTTGAAGCGATTCAAGCAGGCGCGTATGCAAAACTTCCTTATACCTCTCGCGTATTAGCAGAACAATTAGTACGCCGTTGCGACCCTGCGGTGTTAACTGATTCGCTTAAACAATTAATTGAAAATAAACGTGATTTAGATTTTCCTTGGTATCCTGCACGTGTGGTCTGCCATGACATTTTAGGACAAACAGCATTAGTTGATTTAGCAGGCTTACGTGATGCGATTGCAGACCAAGGCGGCGACCCAGCTAAAGTAAACCCCGTTGTCCCAACCCAATTAATCGTTGACCATTCATTAGCCGTTGAAGCAGCGGGCTTTGACCCAGACGCATTTGAAAAAAATCGTGCAATTGAAGACCGTCGTAACGAAGATCGTTTTCACTTCATCGAATGGACAAAAACCGCATTTGAAAACGTCGACGTGATTCCAGCGGGCAACGGCATCATGCACCAAATCAACTTGGAAAAAATGTCTCCTGTGATTCAGGCGCGTGAAGGTGTTGCATTCCCTGATACCTGTGTTGGTACAGATAGCCATACCCCGCACGTTGATGCTTTAGGCGTGATTGCAATTGGTGTTGGTGGTTTAGAAGCTGAAACCGTGATGTTAGGTCGTCCATCTATGATGCGTCTTCCAGACATTATCGGGGTGGAATTAGTCGGCAAACGTCAACCCGGTATCACAGCGACTGACGTTGTGTTAGCGATTACAGAATTTTTACGTAAAGAGCGTGTTGTGTCTGCTTATTTAGAATTCTTTGGCGAAGGCGCGAAAAACTTAACCATTGGTGATCGTGCAACGATTTCTAATATGACACCAGAATTCGGCGCATCAGCGGGCATGTTCTACATCGATGAGCAAACCATTGATTATTTAAAATTAACAGGTCGTGACGCGGAACAAGTGGCATTAGTTGAAAATTATGCGAAAACCACAGGTTTATGGGCGAATGACTTAGAAAATGCGGAATATGAACGTGTATTAAAATTTGACTTATCAACAGTTGTACGCAACATGGCGGGTCCTTCTAATCCTCATCGTCGCTTACCAACGAGTGATTTAGCCTCACGCGGTATTGCGGTTGATTTGGATAAAGCCCAAGCGGAAGAAGCCGAAGGCAAAATGCCAGATGGCGCGGTCATCATCGCTGCGATTACCTCTTGTACCAATACGTCAAATCCTCGTAATGTGGTTGCGGCGGCTTTAATTGCGAAAAAAGCCAACGAATTGGGCTTAATCCGTAAACCTTGGGTCAAATCATCATTTGCACCGGGTTCTAAAGTCGCGGAATTGTATTTAAAAGAAGCAGGCTTATTATCTGAATTAGAAAAATTAGGCTTTGGCATCGTGGCGTTTGCATGTACAACTTGTAACGGTATGAGTGGTGCGCTTGATCCTAAAATCCAACAAGAAATTATTGACCGCGATTTATATACAACAGCGGTGTTGTCTGGTAATCGTAACTTTGACGGTCGTATCCATCCTTATGCAAAACAAGCATTTTTGGCTTCTCCTCCATTGGTGGTGGCGTATGCGATTGCGGGTACAATCCGTTTTGATATTGAGCAAGATGTGTTAGGCAAAGATGCCAATGGCAAAGAGATTTATTTAAAAGACATTTGGCCTTCTGATGAAGAAATCGACACGATTGTTGCTGCCAGTGTCAAGCCTGAGCAGTTCCAACAAGTCTATAATCCTATGTTTGATTTGGGTGTGATTGAAGAAGCGGAAAGCCCCTTATACGATTGGAGACCACAAAGCACTTACATTCGTCGTCCGCCTTATTGGGAAGGTGCGTTGGCAGGTGAACGGACTATGAAAGGGATGCGTCCTTTAGCGGTTTTAGGCGATAACATCACCACCGATCATTTGTCTCCTTCTAATGCGATTATGTTGGAAAGTGCGGCGGGGGCTTATCTGCATAAAATGGGTTTACCTGAAGAAGATTTTAATTCTTATGCAACCCACCGTGGCGATCACTTAACCGCGCAACGTGCGACATTTGCCAATCCTAAATTATTAAATGAAATGTGTCGTGATGAAAAAGGCGACATTAAACAAGGTTCACTTGCTCGCATCGAGCCTGAAGGTCAAGAAACCCGTATGTGGGAAGCGATTGAGACTTATATGGAACGTAAACAGCCATTGATTATTGTGGCAGGTGCGGATTATGGTCAAGGTTCTTCACGCGATTGGGCGGCGAAAGGTGTGCGTTTAGCAGGTGTTGAGGCGATTATGGCAGAAGGCTTTGAGCGTATTCACCGTACAAACTTGGTGGGCATGGGTGTATTGCCTTTAGAGTTTAAAGCAGGTGAAACCCGTGAAACTTACGGCATCGATGGTACAGAAACGTTTGATGTCATTGGTGATTTAACCCCACGCGCTGAGTTGACTGTGATTATCAATCGTAAAAATGGTGAAACGGTTGAAGTGCCTGTTATGTGTCGTTTAGATACGGCTGAAGAAGTGTCTGTGTATGAAGCGGGTGGTGTATTACAACGCTTTGCACAAGATTTCTTGGCGGGTAATCAGTAGTTTTTTTGTGACGCGGAGCGTCTGGGCTGCATTCCAACGGAGACCGTTGGAACGAGAGAGCGAGAGATATAAGAACAACCCTCTAGTTACTACGCTCAGCGTGGTAACTCAGCTTTGACGCTCCGCGTCATGATTAACTTATATATTTGGATAACACAATGAAAAAGCTATTATTTATTTTAGATTGTTTAATGTTTTTTGTTGTGCCAATTCCAGCAATTCTTTTATATTTATTGCTGTTTGATCTAAATGAATGTGATTTTCATAGAGTTGTTTATTTTATACCATTTTTCTGCTTATTAGCTATTGTCTCTTTATTTGCATCACTAAGTGATAACCATAGCTTTTACATAAAAGCAAAACTTATATATGTTATGGGTATTGCTTTAGCTACTTTAGGTATATCTGATATAGTGTTTCACTACACAATGGTAACACAAAGCGCATTTACAGAGTTTTCCGAAATTCTCTTCTTTTCAGGAATATGTATAGTTCAAGTCGCCCGAGCAACCGAAGACTTTAAAAAGAAAAATGATAAAAGAAGTCGTGATAGGTTAATTTGCTAATTATAAATAAATTTTTATTGCTGCAGCAGCAGACCACGCGAGTATTGGGTAATATCAATGAGAAAACGACTATTCTTTTTAAAAAATCTACTAATTTTTGCAACACCAATGTTAATAGTTTTGCCAAATATATTTTTGTTTGAACTAGAGTGTGATTTTGATAGAGCTATTTATCTTGTTCCTCTCTTTTATTTATTGGTCTTTTCCTCTTTATTTGTTTCATTAGACGATAATGATGATTATTATATAAGAATAAAATTGATACAAGGTTCAACTGTTATTTTAATTTTTTTAGGGGTGTTTGCTATATTTTTTCACAATTTCAGCTTATTCATAAGTGTTTTTATTTCAAGTGGATTAGTAATTTATATAACTAAAAAAATTAAAGATTTTAAAGAGAAAAATGATAAAAGAAACCATAATAGATTAATTTACTAAATATTTACATTTAACCCTTCCAAATTTATTTCTTGAAAAGGAAACCACAAACATGCCTCACGTATCTCAAATTAAAATCCCAGCCACTTATATGCGTGGTGGCACAAGCAAAGGCGTATTTTTCAATTTAACCGACTTACCTGAATCAGCACAAGTCGCAGGTGAAGCACGTGACAACTTATTACTACGCGTTATCGGTAGCCCTGACCCTTACGGCAAACACACTGACGGCATGGGCGGCGCGACCTCCAGTACCAGCAAAACCGTCATTCTCGCCAAAAGCACTCAAGCCAACCACGACGTTGATTACTTATTCGGACAAGTCGCGATTGATAAAGCCTTTGTTGATTGGAGTGGCAATTGTGGCAATTTAACCGCTGCGGTGGGTTCATTCGCAATTTCCAGTGGTTTAGTCGATGCAGATCGTATTCCTGAAAATGGAGTCTTGATTGTGCGTATTTGGCAAGTCAACATCAAAAAAACCATTATTGCCCACGTCCCTATCACTAACGGCGAAGTACAAGAAACAGGTGATTTTGAACTAGACGGCGTAACCTTCCCAGCCGCTGAAGTGGAAGTGGAATTTTTAGACCCTTCTGATGGCGACGGTGCAATGTTCCCAACGGGTAATTTAGTGGATGATTTAGAAGTCCCGGGCATCGGCACATTCAAAGCTACCATGATTAGCGCGGGCATCCCCACTGTATTCTTAAATGCCGATGAAATTGGCTATACAGGCACAGAATTACAAGAAGCCATCAACGGCGACCCTGCGGCATTAGAACGTTTTGAAACCATTCGCGCTTACGGTGCATTACGCATGGGTTTAATCAGTGATGTAGCAGAAGCCGCCAATCGTCAACATACACCGAAAGTGGCTTTTGTCGCGCCTCCTGCTGATTATACCGCGTCCAGTGGCAAACAAATCAAAACTGATGATATTGATATTAATGTTCGTGCTTTATCAATGGGTAAATTACACCATGCAATGATGGGAACAGCCGCCGTGGCGATTGGTACAGCGGCGGCAATTCCCGGTACTTTAGTCAATCTTGCAGCGGGTGGAGAAGAACGTAATGCGGTACGATTCGGACATCCATCAGGTACATTACGCGTGGGTGCGGAAGCCAGTCAAAAAGGTGGCGAATGGGCAGTTGATAAAGCGATTATGAGCCGTAGTGCGCGGGTATTAATGGAAGGTACAGTGCGTATTCCAGGTGATAGCTTCTAATATTTGATATTACTTATATAACAAGTAGCTTCAGCTTTTGACTGTCTGAAGCTCCTGAAAAAGACTAAGTTTTATAGTCAATTCTATCTTAGATGTGAGGGCTGGAAGTCCTGAAATATTTTAAATATCAAATAGTTTTGAAATTTAAGGCTGCCAGTCTTATATCCTTTTAAAATAAAATGACTATAGATCGCTATGGATTACATTCTGGCAAATTATTTTCACAAGCCAATTGATTTGCAACTTCACGCAAAAGTGTCACCACTTCTGAAATTTTATCTGGATAAGCACAGTAATTAATAGCACCTACTATGTTAGCAGGAATCCAGTCTAAATCTTTCTGACCACTATACCAACTTGCTTGACAGGCGTGACGTATTTGGAAAAGACCTTCTATCGCATTTTGATAACTGAGAGGTGCAAATTGGGTTGTGTCAAATGGTGTTCCGTCAGATTGACTATAATTGCTTGCATCAAAGTAGCGCACAGGATTTTTCCAAAGGTTTCCATCGACATCTCTAAATCTATCGATTGGAATATAGTTACATGTATCTGACTCGATATCAGTATCTAATTCGGTTAGAGTTGACCATACACAGCCAGCATCGTTACAGGTTTGTGTGGATATTGGTGGTGTATCGCAAACTACGCAAGGAAGGGTGGTAAATGTTTTATCATTACCATATTCAATAGTTGTATCATACAAAGCCGCAGAATAAAATGTTCGAGATAGATAAGCAGCTCTATAGTGATAAAGCGTACCACATTGCAAATTACCTATTTCAATATTAGGACTCGCTTCCTTGCCATAAGAACTAGATAAACCATACTGAAAATAGACACTATCACTTGATGAAGGCTGAACTTCTACGGTTAGAATAGCAGAGCTTTGAGCAATCTCGATTGCATTTGCGGTGGTTGTCAAAAGTCCAGGTTCTGGTTTACCCTCCAGCACGTTCATATTAATATTACTGTTTTCAACATCCACATTTCGAGTTATTTTATCCAATTTTTCATGAGAAAATTCAAGCGTATAATGACCTGAAGCCAAAGCTAAATCATAATAACCACTGCTATCTGTTGTTGTTTGCTCTCCTGTCTCAACAACAGTAATTTGCACATCCTTCAAGCTTTCGCCATCATTGAAAACATAGCCTGTGATGTAAGGCACTGGATTAATAATATCAATTTTGACGTTGTTGTCGGCAAGACTTATTGTTTGGGTGATTTGAAATTTGGGATGGGAAAATTCAAGGTTATATTCACCTGCATTCAAAGGTAAAGCATATCCTCCTGCACTGGCAGTCAATGTCTGCTCACCTGTTTCAACCACAGTGATTTGCACATCAGCAATCCCTTCTCCAACAGAATAAAAGCCATCTTTATCTCTGTCACTATAAATAACTCCCAAAATAAAACCACGAGACTCATTTGAAGAACTTGCAAAAATAGCCGTTAAATTTGACTGTACACCTATTCCTCCTCCTATTAAATTAGAACTGAATCTAATGCCCATTTCTTTGAAATTACTTGATAAGATATTCGCTCTATCATTAGGATTTTTAAATAAATTTTTATACGGTTCTGAAGCACTTGGTGCTTGATTGAAAGGAGGACGTACTGAAAAAGAAAAGCTATAAGTTGCAGTGCTTTCTTGAATCGATTGATATTCATAGCCTGCATTTTCTACGCGCTGAATATAAGTTAAACCACTATTATCACCCGCTGCTTGAGACAATTGTGAATTAAATGCTAAAGCTGGCAGTGAAGCTTCATTTATCGCATCCGCTATATCGAGTCGCTCTGCTTCTGTGGTTGGATTTGCCCGTGCTCGATTAAGCAGTTCTAAAAAAAACTGTTCAGAATTTGTCGGATCACCATACGAATAAGCAAAAACCGATAGTGAATTAATAGATAGAAATAATAAGAGATAAAAACGTGTGAGAAGATTATACATACCATTGTTACCTTGTTATGGCTGATGTGGAGTTGAAATAGTGTTGATAAAACAAACAATTGAAAAGGAAGTATTTAATTTAAAACCCTGTTTGACTTATATTTAACTACTTGAAAATTCATTCCACATCAAGCGTTATTCATAAAGCGTTGAATCATCGCTGCTTTTTCATATAATGTTATCGTAGTTCTAAAAATTTTGATAGCCATTATGAGCCGTAGCGCAGGTGTCTTAATGGAAGGTTCAGTATGAATTTCGAGAGATGGTTTCTAAGTTTGACCTAGTATTGAATCTATAGTGAATTTCTTGTTATGCATTGGACTGGCAGTCCTTTAATATTTTAAATATCAAACACTTTCAAATTTGAGAACTGCCAGTCCTGTATCACTTTAAAATAAAACAACTATATTATGAAAAGGCAAATCACAGGGGCTGCTTTTTTTATGTCTGCCCATTGTGAAATGATAACCGCTTTATAAAAACCAGAAAAATTCAAAAATACAGACTTGCTTCAAATCCATTTAATTGTCAATATAGTCATAATGAGTTTTTGAAAGTATTGGTAAGGATAGCTTTATCCCGTATTTTAGAACGAGAATAAAAGGTAAATACATACGCTTATGTTGATTCAACGCTTAACTATTATTGGTGTCGGACTGATTGGAGGATCACTTGCTCTTGCTCTCAAACGTAAACAAGCCTGCGGTGAAATTATAGGTTGTGGACGCAGTATCGAAAACTTAAAAAAAGCGATTGAATTAAACATTATTGACCAATACACCACAGATTTAGCAGAGTCCGTGCAAAATGCCGATGTCGTTATGCTTGCCGTACCTTTAAGTATGATGGCGCAAGTGTTTGAAACAATTCAACCTCATCTGTCTGAAAATACCATTATTACCGATGGTGGCAGTGCCAAAGCGTGTGTAATATCAGATGCACAGCAATATTTAGGTGATAAATATCCGAACTTTGTTGCTGGCCATCCCATCGCAGGTACAGAAAAAAGTGGCGCAACAGCAGCTTTTGCCGAACTTTATGATAATCGCCGCGTGATTTTAACCCCTACTGCGGATACAAACCCCCAAGCCCATGAAAAAATAAAACAAATGTGGCAGTTAGCAGGTGCAAATGTGGTTGATATGGATATTCAAAACCATGACCAAGTATTAGCTGCAACCAGCCATGTCCCCCATGTATTGGCCTATAGCCTTGTTGATACTTTAGCGTCTATGAATGAGCGCGTTGCTATTTTTGAAAATGCGGCGGGTGGTTTTCGTGATTTTACTCGTATTGCTTCAAGTAACCCCAAAATGTGGCATGACATCTGTCTTGCAAACCAAGCTGCAGTGCTTGATGTGTTAGCCCAATTCAACGCCGATTTGCAAATACTGACCGATGCGATTGAACGGCAAGATAGTGAAACCATTATGCAAGTTTTTACACGGGCTAAAACCGAACGTGATAATTTTTGTGGCTAGTTGCAGCATATTCAAAAATGAATCTTGATTAAGGTCAATTCACCTCATGAGCCTCATTTAACCCATTGAGTATAAATCATTTAAAATCGCACCTATTGTTAACAAAGGAATCAGTATGTCGTTAGATGCAAAATGGATTGCAAAAATTGAAGCACTCGCCACATCAAATCCAGGACAGATGTCACAAAATGAATATACTCATATTGCTGAACAAATTGCTAATAATGTGCCGTGTAATATTCTGGTCTTTGGCTTGGGAAATGATAGCCCTCTTTGGCAAGAGATAAATGCAGGTGGGACAACCATTTTTATAGAACATGATAAAAAATGGCTTAATACGGTTCAAGAACAAAATCCAGACATTAATGCGTATCTGGTTAAATATAAAACCCGCTTAAAAAATTGGGCGACAGATTTGGCGGCTGTAAGCATCAATCCAAATTCATTGGAATTATTTCTACCTGCTGAAGTCTGTTCAACAGATTGGCGATATATTATTGTGGATGCACCGCCGGGATACTCAGATAAAATGCCGGGGCGACTTCAAAGTATTCAAGCGGCTTCCAAACTCGCGTATAAAAATTCGCATGGCCAACCCTGTGATATTTTTGTACATGATTGTGATCGCGTGTCTGAAAGTATTTTTAGTGAATATTTTTTAAGTCATATTAATTTACAAACGAAAATAGATAAAACCAGACATTATCAACTGCTTGGGCATGATACTCCTTTGATGAAAAAAGCCATTTATACTGCAATTATTGATGGTTACGATGATATTGCACCACCTCGCTATATCAATGAAGACTATGACTACTTTCTATTTACCAATATGGATCATGTGAAAAGTGATTTTTGGAATGTGATTAAAGTTGGAGGCAGTGGCGTTAAATTAGCGCGTCACATCAAAATCAGACCTGATTTATATTTGAATGGCTATGATTTCAGCGTATGGCTGGACGGCAATGTGATCCAAGCTTGCAATATCAACGATCTCACCAATTTAGCCCAATACGACATGGTGACAATGAAGCACCCTGATAGAAACTGTCTTTATCAGGAAGTCTTAGCATGTGAACAAAGAGGCTTGGATACACGAGAAACAATGTATAAACAAGTGAGTCGATATCAAGCTGATGGCTATCCTGCCGATAATGGGCTAATTGCATCAACGTTTATATTTCGTTACCACAATGAGAAAATAATAAAACTCATGAAAATGTGGGATAGCGAAGTACAAGCATTTTCACATCGAGACCAACTTAGTTTTAATTACTGTCTTGAAAAAAATCCCATTAGCTTGGCTTTATTGCCTTGGTCAACACTGCAAACGCATTTTCACTACACAAAGCATAAAAAAGATCAAAAAAAATAAACTATCAACATCCCTTAAGATTGCATTGAGCCAATGAATATATCATGTCAAATCAAACACCAGCATTTACATTACCTCAGTTATTAATTCCAAAAGATCAACAGCTTAGTGTAAGAGGAGTTCAGGTTTTTGTTGCCTGTGATCCCAGTTATTTTTATGAGCACGCGATTCCCCTAGCCTATTCTCTAAATACCCATTCTCCCCACCATGCGCTACACCTGCATATTTTTGGTCATAGGCAAGCTGTAGTGGATCAAATTCGAATGCTGCAACAATGTTTGCAACGCACTCGAATTACATGGAGTTATGAACAGATTGATTTTCCAACTAGAGATGAAAAAGCGGTTTATTGCTCTTGTGTGCGATTTATTCGCTTGACTCAATTGATTTCTATTTTCAAAAGACCGATGTTGTCTTTAGATGCTGACAGCTTAATTATGTGTCCTTTGGATCGTTTAGCTACAGATGTAGGCCTGAATGAATTGGCGTTAAGAATACGTTTAAATGCTAAAAAAATTGAACATAAGCTCTTAACGGGCACAGTCTATTTACAACCCACTCCAAAAATTTTATCTTTTTTTAACCATGTTTCCAACAATATTTTTAAAGCACTGGAAATGGGTACAGCCGAATGGTATTTAGATCAAATTAGTTTTTATGAAGCGGCTAAAAATACCCCTAATCTCAAAATTCAAGATATTGCACTAAAATATGCCGATTGGGATTTTTCTGATAACTCTTGCATTTGGGCTGGAAAAGGGATTAAAAAAGAACAAGATCAATTATATAAACACAGATACAGCCAGTTTAAAAATCAGAGTTTATTAGATGAATGGCGTGGCATCTCAAAATCACAAATTCCTAATTTTGCCATTATCGGGGCGATGAAAGCAGGCACAACCAGTTTGTATCAATATCTTTCAGAACATCCAGAGATTTATTTTTCCAGCAAGGAGAAAGAACCGGGGCATTTTTTACCTTATGCGGCCTATAAGAAGCGAATTAAAACGAATATGGGGGTAAAGATACATTCCCGTCAACAGGCTATGGAATTATTAATGCCTGATTATCAGGGACAAAAAAGGGTGGGCGATGCTTCGGTATATTACACTCAATTACCCTCAAAAGGACAAGGTTCACACGCGATTATCCATACGGTTCAACCTAATATGAAGTTTATTTATATATTAAGACATCCTATTGAACGGATTATCTCGCATTATTTTTATCATCTGGATGATGCTGCCAAAATAGCTCAATTTAATAGTCATCACCCTCAAGCAAAAATAGGGGAGATTGATTTCAGTGAATATATAGAAAAAAGACAAGAAAACTTTATTCCTACCAGTTTATATGCTTTACAGCTTTCAAGCTTTTTACCTAAATTTTCAAAATCACAATTTTTAATTCTGACCACAGAAGAACTTAAGCAACAACCCCATGAAACCCTAAAAAAGACCTTTGAATTCCTAGATGTTGATAGTCACTTTGTTTGTCAATCTTGCAATGTGCAACATAATTCATCTCATTCAAAGCAGTCTGCGCCTAAGCCTAAATTTAAGCCTGAGTTATATCGGAAAATATTGCAGTTTGTTTTAGAAGATGTGGCTAAGTTGGAAGCCATGTTTGACCGAAAATTTGATTGGGATTTTTCTGAACAAAAGTATGTAGAGTAGTGGAATAAGGGCTGGCAATCTGGATATTTAACGATGTCTGTTAATATATTTTCGGGACTGCCAACCCTTGGTCTTAGGTGTTTTTCAGGTCTGATTTAGTGATAAACTTCACTTCCCTGTTTTTTAAATTCGACTGACATTTCAGTCATGCCTTTTTCAACTGCTTTTTGTTCCTCAATCCCTTTGTTTTTTGCATACTCACGGACATCTTGAGTGATTTTCATCGAGCAGAAATGTGGGCCACACATCGAGCAGAAATGTGCTGTTTTAGCAGACTGTTTGGGCAAGGTGGCATCATGAAATTCCTTGGCCTTCAACGGGTCTAAACTTAAGTTAAACTGATCTTCCCAACGGAATTCAAATCGGGCTTTTGACAAGGCATTGTCACGGACTTGTGAACCGGGATGACCTTTGGCTAAATCCGCAGCATGAGCCGCAATTTTATAAGTTACAATCCCTTCTCGCACATCGTGTTTATCAGGCAAACCAAGATGTTCTTTTGGCGTGACATAGCACAACATTGCACAACCATACCAGCCAATCATCGCCGCCCCAATGCCTGAGGTGAAATGATCGTAACCGGGTGCAATATCAGATACTAATGGGCCTAAAGTGTAAAATGGGGCTTCATGACAATCTTCTAATTCCTTGGTCATGTTTTCACGAATTTTATGCATTGGCACGTGGCCAGGCCCTTCAATCATCACTTGTACATCATGCTCCCAAGCCACTTTGGTCAATTCGCCTAGGGTTTCCAGTTCAGCAAATTGTGCTGCATCATTCGCGTCAGCCAAACAACCGGGGCGCAAACCATCGCCGAGAGAAAATGACACGTCATAGGCTTTCATGATTTCGCAAATGTCTTCGAAATGAGTATATAAAAAGCTTTCCTGATGATGAGCTAAGCACCATTTAGCCATGATTGAACCGCCGCGCGATACAATGCCTGTCACCCGATTTGCGGTTAATGGTACATGTGCCAAACGGATACCCGAATGAATGGTGAAATAATCCACTCCTTGTTCTGCTTGCTCAATCAAAGTATCACGGAACATTTCCCAAGTTAAATCTTCTGCTTTACCGTTCACTTTTTCCAAGGCTTGATAAATCGGCACAGTACCAATCGGTGCAGGCGAATTACGAATAATCCATTCACGGGTTTCATGAATATTTTTGCCCGTAGACAAATCCATCACCGTATCGCCACCCCAACGAATTGACCATACCATTTTTTCCACTTCTTCTTCAATCGATGAGGTTGTGGCTGAGTTTCCGATATTTGCATTGATTTTGACTAAGAAATTACGCCCAATAATCATTGGTTCAAGTTCAGGGTGATTGATATTGGCTGGAATAATCGCACGACCACTGGCAATTTCATCACGTACAAATTCAGGTGTAATCTGCTCAGGAATATTCGCGCCGAAATTTTGCCCCGGATGTTGCTGGCGTAAATTCGGCTCGGTAACTTCTTGCAAACGTTGATTTTCTCGAATAGCAATATATTCCATTTCAGGGGTGATAATCCCTTGGCGAGCATAGTGCATTTGAGTCACATTTTTACCCGTTTTTGCACGACGTGGCTGAGCTATATGTTCAAAGCGGAAACTGGATAATTCAGGGTCAGTCTGGCGCGATTGACCATATTGAGAGCTTAAATCAGCAAGTTGTTCAGTATCATCTCGTTCATTAATCCACGCTTGACGGATGGGGTCTAGCCCTTTGCGTAAGTTAATTTCAATCGCGGGGTCGGTGTAAGCACCTGAGGTGTCATATACTGTGATGGGTGAATTCTTTTCAACGCCCTCAGTAAGCATGGTGTCAGACAATTTAATTTCACGCATTGGCACGCGAATATCAGGACGACTGCCTTGTACATAAATTTTATCGGAGTTGGGAAATGTTTCAAAACATATTGGGTCTAATTGATAATTGAAAATATCTTGAGGTCTTGCACTCATTCCATTTACCTTTTCGTAAAGTGAGTTATAGCTTTGCTGGGGTTTATGCCCAAACCATTATTAGATTGAATTGTTATTGAAAATAATAGGCTTGCAGGGATTAGATATGGCGGTTTATTAAATCTCAGTTTACCACAGTATAGGATACTATAGCGTTTTCAAGGTGCGAGGGGTAAGAATAAAGCAAACTGATAGGAATATGGTCATCGACGATATAGATATGACAGGCCATCTTTCAGGTCTGATAAAGCCTGCCTTTGCTATTGGAGTGCATGACTTATCTTACTTGTGCAAAATGACATACACTCCTGCTTTGAAGAGGTCTATTTGAAACATGGGACTCTAAAAAGCAATTCAACTATTTTATTTCCAGCTATTCACTTTATCTGGATTTTCTTCAATCCAGCGTTGAGCATTTGCATGAGGATCAGCATGTTGCTGTTGATTCTGGCTCATTAAAGTTTGTATATCATTTAAGTCTAATTTAAAATTATCTAACACTTTATAGACTTCAGGCATATCTTGTTTTAGGCCTTTGCGCACAACGGTATGAATAGATTCCTCACCACCATAAATTTGTTTCGGGTCTTGTAAATACTTCAGTGACCAACGATTAAATTTCCAATGAGGTGTCCAAGCAGTTACCGCAACCCACGCTTGATTATCAATGGCATCTGCTAATACTGCGACCATGGTTGCATCACTACCCTCAATCAAATCAAATTTACGTCGCAATTGATAGCTTTTAATCATTTCTTCCGTTTTACTCATAATCCCTGCACCGGGGTCAATACCAATAATTTTGCCATCAAACTTGTCAGCATTTGCCTTTAACTCTGTCAATGACTCAATCTCTACATAATCAGGTACAGCAAGTCCAATCTTAGTCCCTGTCACATTTGCACCTAAATCTTCGATTTCATGACCTACAGCAGTTAAATAGTGTCCATGTGCAGTGGGTAGCCAAGCAGAAACAAAGCCGTCAGCATCTCCACTCGCAACAGATTGCCACATTACCGCCGCACTTACCGAAATCGTTTTGACTTTATAACCCATATTTTCTAAAACCACGCTAACAATATGAGTGCTGGCAATACTATCAGACCATTCAACGTACACCAATTCGACTTTTTCTTGCTGTGCATGAACCGGTGTCAAGCAGCATAAAAATAAGACTAAAGATAATAATCGCATTAAATAAATTCTCCTTAAATTGAATTTCACACTAATAGTGTAGCATTTAACCAATACGCTCTAAGTTTAATTCCAGAACAACGCATATATGAAGTAAATGACAATGACTGGGCTATAATGCCGTGCAATAACCCATTTTGAATTGGAATATAAGATGATAAATGCACTGATTGATACCGCGATTCGGAGCTCCCGCACCGTTATTTTACTGCTGATATTTATTTTATTTTGGGGTTCAATAGCTTATATCAATATGCCGAAAGAATCCGATCCTGATGTTGCGATTCCAATTATTTATATTTCCATGACCCATGAAGGGATTTCGCCTTCTGATGCTGAGCGATTATTGGTGAGGCCGATGGAAAAGGAGTTGCGAGTGATTGAGGGCGTAAAAGAAATGACCTCAACTGCAAGTGAAGGATTTGCTTCTGTGATGCTGGAATTTGATGCGGGCTTTGACAGCGAAGTGGCATTGCGTGATGTAATTCAAAAAATGGATATTGCTAAAGCTGAATTACCACAACAAACAGATGAACCTGTGGTGAGCGAAGTTAATGTGGCGTTATTTCCGATTTTGGTGGTGACATTGTCGGGGGATGTGCCTGAACGTACATTGCTGACTTTGGCGAGGCAATTAAAAGACTCGATAGAATCAATTCCCGAAGTGTTAAAAGTAGACATTGGTGGCGAGCGTGAAGAAGTGTTAGACATTATTATCGAGCCGCTGCGTTTGGAGAGCTATCAGCTTTCTTATGATGAAGTGTTTCAGTTTTTTTCGCGTAACAATATTTTAATTGCCGCAGGTGCATTGGACAGTGGCCAAGGTCGTTTTAATATTAAAGTCCCCGGTGTATTTGAAAACATACAAGATATTTTAGATTTACCGATTAAGACAGAAGGTGAACATGTTGTGATGTTGCAAGACATTGCAGATATTCGCCGTACTTTTAAAGATGTCACCACCTTCGCCCGTGTCAATGGCAAGCCCGCGTTAAGCTTAGAAATTTCCAAACGCATTGGTACTAATATCATCAGCACCATTGAAAAAGTACGCTATGTAGTTGGTGAAAATAAAAAACATTGGAAAAATAATGTCACGGTTGGCTTGATTCAAGACAAATCAAATGATGTACGCATCATTTTGAAAGATTTACAGAATAACGTGTTAAGCGCGATTATTTTAGTATTTATTGTGATTGTGGCGGCTTTAGGTTTACCCACCGCAATGCTGGTAGGGATTGCGATTCCGGGTTCATTTTTACTGGGGATTTTAGCTTTAGCCAATATTGGTGTGACTTTGAATATTGTGGTGCTGTTCAGTTTAATTCTGGCTTCTGGAATGCTGATTGATGGCGCGGTCATCGTCACTGAATTTGCTGATCGAAAAATGTCTGAAGGTGCATCGTGCTTTGATGCTTATTCTTTAGCTGCAAAACGTATGGCATGGCCAATTATTGGTTCGACTTCGACCACCTTGGCCGTGTTTTTACCGTTGTTATTTTGGCCGGGTGTGATAGGCGAATTCATGAAATATTTACCCATGACCGTGTTAGCCACTTTGGTCGCGTCTCTATTTATGGCTTTGATTTTTATGCCAACATTAGGTGCACACTTCGGTGTCTCCAGTAGCCAGAAGGTCAGTAATCATGATAACGCGCCATTAGATACCATTCGCGGATTGACAGGTCTGTATGTGCGTATGATGCGGGTGCTGCTGCGTTTTCCCATATTAGTGCTATTGCTTGCGATTGCAATGTTGGTTGGTGTCAATATGGTTTATGCCAAATATGGTAAAGGGGTTGAATTTTTCCCTGCTGTTGAACCTCAAACCGCCGCCGTCAATATTCGAACCCGTGGTGATTTATCGGTACAAGAACGTGATGCGGTGGTCAAAAAGGTAGAGCAAGAAATTTTAGCTTTACAGGATGAAAAGCATGAATTCAAAAGTATTTACACTTTGTCAGGCATGATGGGAGGTGGAAGCAGGGAATTGCCTTCTGATGCGATTGGGGTGATTCAACTTGAATTTGCAGATTGGCAGCAACGTCGCCCCGCCAGTGATATTTTAACCGAGGTGCGACAGCGTGTCGCTCATGTAGCAGGTGTCATCATTGAAGTGCGGAAACAGGAAGGAGGACCTACCGAAGGCAAGCCGATTCAAATTCAAGTCAGTTCGATTTATCCAGAGCAGTTGTTCGCCGCGACAGAAAAGCTTTCACAAGGCCTGCAACAAATTCCTGATTTAGTCGATATTGAAGATAATCGCCCTTTACCGGGGATTGATTGGACAATTAAAGTTGATCGTAAGCAAGCCAGCCGATTTGGGGTTGATGTCAGTGCCGTTGGCAGTACTGTGCAATTGGTGACTAATGGTATTTTTGTTGGTGAATATCGGCCAAATGATGCAGATGAAGAGCTGGACATTCGGATTCGTTTTCCTGCGCAGTATCGCCATTTAGAAACATTGGATCAGTTACGGATTAATACACCACAAGGTGTTGTGCCTTTGAGTTTATTCGTTGAGCGTATTGCTCAGCAACAAACAGGGACGATTAAGCGTAGTGATGAGAAACGAGTATATACGGTGCAAACTGATGTGGCGGAAGGCATTTTAGTTAATGATAAGTTAATTGAGATTCGAGCATGGCTTGAGAAGCAAGATTTTCCTGCAACGGTGAGTTTGGAGTTTAAAGGTGAGGATGAGGAGCAACGTGATGCTGAGGCCTTTTTATCTAAAGCATTTGGGATTGCCTTGTTTAGTATTATGTTGATTTTGGTGGCACAATTTAATAGTTTTTATCAGACTTTGTTGATTTTGAGTGCGGTGATTTTATCTACGATTGGGGTGTTGATTGGTTTGTTGGTGACGCAGCAGCCGTTTGGAATTGTGATGTGTGGCATTGGGGTGATTGCGTTGGCGGGAATTGTGGTGAATAACAATATTGTGTTGATTGATACGTTTAATTTGTACTATCGTTCGGGGATGAGTTCTGATGAGGCGATTTTGCGTACTTGCGCCCAACGTTTGCGGCCTGTGATGTTAACCACCACCACGACGATTTTGGGTTTGTTGCCGATGGTGTTGTCTATGAATATTGATTTAGTCACGCGTGAAATTACGTTTGGTGCACCGTCAACTCAGTGGTGGGTACAGTTGGCCACTTCGATTGCAGGCGGTTTGGCATTTGCAACATTGTTGACTTTGGTTTTGACCCCGTGTTTGTTACGTTTGGGTTATCGGCGGGTTTAAGCTGTTCAAGCGACTATAGTTAATTTTGTTTTGAGTGTTAGGACTGGTAGTCCTATAAAACTTTAAATATCAATTACTTTTAAAACTAAGGACTGCCAGTCCTGTATCACTTTAAAGTAAAATGACTATATAAAATGGATAGCGTGAATAATATGGATGAGAACGATCAGTCTATTTCCGTCAGCGGTGATGTGGCGGGCTCAAATTCGATGGCAGGTGGGTTGAATAATTCGCAGCATATTGAACATCATCATGGCGTTTCACCAGAGTTGTTTGCTAAATATGTTGGTGAATTGGGTGTGACAAAAAGCGCATTAACCAGTTTTTTCAAGATTTTACAGCAGCAACAAGTATCGCCTGAGGATTTGGACAGTAAGTTACGGGAAATTGCCCAGCATTATAAGCAGTTGTTACAAAACGCGCGTTCGTTTGAGCAGTCTGATGATGAAGTGGTTCAAGACTATTTACAGCAAGCACAACAGTTTATTACGGGTCAGGATGCACAAGGTAATGCAATAGAGGTTGATTTTGTTCAAGCAGAGGCATTGTTACAAAAAGCCTATGAGCAGGAAATTAAAAGCATTGAGCAGTTTCAGGATAAAATAAAGCAAAAACAATTATCTGCGGCTGAAATTATAGGCCAACAAGCAGAGTTAGCACAGACTCAATTGAAATATTATCAAGCAGGGGAATATTATCAACAAGCAGCGGAGATGTTGCCAGAAGCTTATGCAGAGGATAAGGCTCTATATTTAAATAAGGCAGGAGTTGATTTTTATTATGCAGGTAAGTATGAGCAAGCGTTACCTTTGTTTGAGCGCAGTTTAGCAATTAGGGAAAAAACACTGGGTGAACTGCATCCTGATGTCGCAACCAGTCTCAACGATTTGGCAGAACTTTATAGAACACAAGGCAAGTATGAGCAAGCGTTACCTTTGTTTGAGCGCAGTTTGGCAATAGATGAAAAAGTATATGGAAAAAATCACCCAGAAATAGCTGTAAACCTCAACAATTTGGCTGAACTTTATAGAGAGCTAGGCAAGTATGAGCAAGCATTACCCTTGTATGAGCGCAGTTTAGCAATTTTTGAAAAAACACTGAGTGAATGGCATCCTTCCGTTGCAACCAGTCTCAATAATTTAGCTGTACTTTATCAAGAGCAAGGCAAGTATGAGCAAGCATTACCTTTGTTAGAGCGCAGTTTTGCGATTAGGGAAAAAACACTGGGTGAAAATCATCCTTCCGTTGCAACCAGTCTCAACAATTTAGCTGGATTCCATTATGAACAAGGCAAATATGAGCAAGCATTACCTTTGTATGAACGCAGTTTAGCAATTAGAGAAAAAACACTGGGCAAATGGCATCCTGATGCTGCTCAAACTCTTAATAATTTGGCTTTACTTTATCAAGCACAAGGCAAGTATGAGCAAGCATTACCTTTGTTTGAGCGGGCTTTAAGTATTTTGAAAAATATTTTTGATGAACAATATCCACATGTACAAACTGTAAAACAAAATTATGAAAGTTGTTTGTCTGAATCTAAGTCTTCAAAACCAAATCACTAAACAAAAATTGTTGGGTTTGTGATTTATCTCGTTACTGAGCTTAGGATTGCTATCATGTCACACTAATTGGTGGATGACGCTGCGCTTATCCACCCTACGTGAGCTTAGGAGCGAGCCAAATAAAAAAACACAACCCAACTCCCGCTAGATTATGCTTTTTCAATTTACCTGTCACTCATACTACTTGTGGATAAAGAGTATGGTCAACAATATCGCATAAACAATGAATGATTAAGATATGTACTTCCTGAATCCGTGCAGTCACGTTATGAACCACTCTTAATTCCATATCATTTTCGCCCAACATTTGGCCAATATCACCACCATCCCCACCAGTTAATGCAATCACAGTCATTTGTTTTTGTTGTGCAATTTTAACGGCTTGTACGATATTACTTGAATTGCCACTAGTACTAATCGCCAGCAATATATCGCCTGCTTGACCTAAACCCTGTACCTGTTTGGAAAAAATTTGATTGTACTCATAATCATTGGCAATCGAAGTTAAAGTTGAAATATTAGTAGTCAGGGCAATTGCAGCAAGGCTGGGTCGTTCAATTTCAAACCGATTGACTAATTCAGCAGTAAAATGTTGCGCATCACTTGCAGACCCGCCATTCCCACAACTGAGCACTTTATGTTGCTGGGCTAAACAATCCGCAATCCGTTGCGCTGCCTGTATGATGGGTTGGGCTAACACTTGCATAGTTTGAGTTTTAGCTTCAATACTATCTGTAAAATGTTGATGAACACGCTGGGAAAAATCCATAAAAACCCTTTTCAATGAACAATGAGCAACCAACAATTATCAACGAACCCCAATTAATTATCAATTGATAGCTTAGCAGGCTTCAATAGCTTAAGCTTACAGTGATTTATTGAAAACACAATGCCAGTTATAATACTTCTAACTTTAAAGAATTATGTGGAAATATTTATGAAAGCAATCCTATTTGCCAACCGTGATGGGACTGACTTAGCACCACTAACAGATAAAACCAGTGTTGCCATGTTACCCATTGCTGCCAAACCCCTCATAGAATACGCACTAGAAAGCCTCATCATGACTGAGGTTAGAGAGGTTATCTTAGTTGTTTCCTATCATGCAGAACACCTAGAAAAACACGTTAAATGTGGCGAACGCTGGGGACATAGTGTTGAATATGTATTAGCACAGAATAATGAAAGCCCTGCTCATGTTTTAAAGCGCTTAGGTAATACGTTGCAGGACGATGAGTATTTATTACTGCGGGCTGATATGTTGCAAAGCATTAATTTCAAACATTTTGTCGAGCAAGCAAAACAGCTTGATGTACCCGAAGTGGTTGCTACTATTGATAATCAGCCAATAGGAATGGCTTTATTGAATAAACATGCGTGCAAACACAGCCAACTATTAAATTGGGAAAGTATCAAACAAGCACAATTGTATGGTGCTGAGCAGATTGAGCTAGAAGGTCAATATTCACTATTGGATAGCTTACAAAGTTATTTTGAGACTAATTTTGCTGTGGCTCAGTTAACTTACAGTCACTTAGTGATTAATGGCCGCCAAATCAATGAAAAATTACGCACAGGCCGACGCAGTAAAGTGGCTGAGACCCAACATGCTTTAGTGGGTGATTATTGCAACATTCATCCACAAACCAAGCTTGAGAATGCAGTGTTAGGCCATGAAGTCATTATTGACCGCCATGCAACGATAAAAGACAGCTTGGTTTTAAACAATACTTACATTGGAGAAGGCGTTGAATTAGCCAATGCGATCGTATGGGGTAGTCAAGTAATCCGTCTTGATTTAGATGCAAAAGTGATCTTAATGGATACACTACTTGTTGCTGATTTAAATCAAGTCCGTTTTAGTCAATTACTCTCCAATGCGGCCAGCCGAATACTGGGTTTAATATTATTATTGTTATCACTACCACTGTGGCTTATTGCATTCTCATTTTCACTATTCAATATGCCAAAACCGCTATTTCACAAAGTGAAACTCCTAGGAAATAAACAACAAATCAATGATGAAGGCCAATCTCAGCTATGTAGTTTCACCAGTTGGGAATGGTCAACTAAAATTCCTATTTTACGTTATTTACCGCGTTTATTTGCAGTGGCAATGGGACATATTCATATTGTAGGGATTAGGCCTCCTAGCGCATTAAATCAATCTCCAATACACAATCATCAAATTACACCGATAGGACTGATAGGCCCTAGTCAAATTGAAGTCCCCCGTTCTGCACCACAAGAAGAACATCATTTAGCTGAAGCCTACTATGTACGCACCCGTCGTTTCCGTTCTGATGTTGTGTGGTTAATTCGTGGCTGCATTGCTTTATTCACACCTAAAGCATGGACACCGATTAAAGAAGAGACTGTATGAAGTTAAGAGTTAAAACCCTTGCCATCATGTTATTAAAACCAATGGCATGGGTTGTAGAAAAATCAGCCAGTTTAAGCCGTTTATGGGCGCATACTCGCTTAGCCGTAAAACTAAAGCAGCCTATAGACAGCAGTATTGTGGTATTGGCATGTCCAGAAATCAGTGGCACAGCTCAAGTTCAATTAGGTAAAAATCTGTATTTATGGAGTGGGCTATACTGGGAAACACAAGCCCACGGTTTAATTGAAATTGCCGATGATGTGGTGATGTCGCGTGGCGTTCATATCGTTGCATTTGAGCGGATTAGTATTGGTAAAAGCACCATGATAGGCGAATATAGCAGTATCCGAGATGCTAATCATCGGATTAATTCACAGCAACCGATTCGCTATTCTGGCCATGATAGTGCGCCGATTGAAATTGGCGAAAATGTATGGATTGGACGCGGCGTGACAATCTTATCAGGAGTAAAAATTGGTGATAATGCAGTGATTGGGGCTAATGCAGTAGTGACAAAAGATGTTCCAGCGAATAATATTGCGGTCGGAATTCCAGCTCAAGTGATTAAAACTTTATGACGACCTTGAATCAAGATATACCATTGTGTGTTGATTTAGACGATACCTTAGTTGCAACTGATACCTTATGGGAAAGTATTTTTGCTCTATTACGCACCAATCCCCTGTATTGTTTGTTGCTACCGATTTGGATATTAAAGGGAAAAGCCTATTTTAAACATCAAATTGCCCAACGCGTTAGTCTAAATGTTGCTATTTTGCCTTATCGTGCTGAGATTTTAGAATTTATCAAACAGCAAAAACAGCAAGGCCGTACATTAATACTTGCCACCGCAGCTCATGAGACGATTGCCAATGCCGTTGCCCAGCATTTAAATATTTTTGATGATGTCATTGCAAATAATGAAAAAGTCAATCTTAAAGGGGTAAATAAACGCAATGAATTAGAAAAGCGTTATGGCTACCATGGATTTGATTATATTGGTGATTCAAAATCAGATATTCCTATTTTTCAAGCAGCGCGTATGCCTTATATTGTCACGGCATCTCAAACATTACTAAAAAAACTGAATTTTCCCTCACCTGAACAAATTTTCCCTGCAAAAGCCGTCAGCACTATGACTTGGCTTAAAGTATTACGGGCACATCAATGGGTTAAGAATTTGTTAATTTTTGTGCCGTTGATTGTTTCGCATCAATTTCTTGTCGCAGATAAATTATTCGCCAGCGTTTTAGCTTTTATCTCATTCAGCTTGATTGCTTCAGCAGGTTATATTTTCAATGATTTAATGGATTTAGAAGCTGATCGCCAGCATCCTACAAAATGCAATCGTCCGTTTGCAGCAGGCAAAATTCCGATTCAGCGCAGCCTATTATTTTTCGTTGCCTTATTAATTTTAAGCAGCTTAATTAGTTTCATCTGGCTGCCATCAGGCTTTTTGGGCATATTGTTGCTGTATTTGTTATTGACGCTAACTTATTCTTTTTATTTAAAACGCAAAATGATTTTAGATGTCATTATATTGGCTGGATTATTTACCCACCGAATTTTAGCAGGCGGCATGGCAGCCAGTATTTATATTTCTGATTGGTTACTGCTATTCTCGGTATTCTTTTTTACCAGCCTCGCATTCTTAAAGCGTTATATTGAATTATTGCGTTTAAAAGATAAAAATGATAGAACTGGGGTTAAAAATAGAGATTACTATGTTTTAGATATTGATTTTGTTGCTAATTTTGGAACAACCAGTGCCTATATATCGGTTTTGGTTTTCGCTATGTATATTTATAGTGGTGCTTCTGAGAGATATGGGTCTCCATTTATTTTATGGATGATTTGCCCCGCTCTTTTATATTGGACAACACGGGTATGGTTTTTGGCTAATCGGCGTAGTTTACAAGATGATCCCGTATTATTTGCCTTAAAAGATAGGGTGACTTGGGTGACAATATTCTTTATTTTAGCCATGATGTTTTTAGCAAAATTTGTTTAATGCGGTGCTATTTTGAAAGTGAGCGATTGAACATCATGATAAATCCTGCTCGCTTTTGAATCAGCTCTGACAGAACAGGATTCATGCTTTTGCAATCCTGTCTATAATTCAAATAATTATTATAGAACTTTTCTGTATTTCCCCTATTTAAATAAAAATGGCAAACCTTGTTTATTGATATAGCCTTATTCTTTAGTGGCATCGAATTCAAAAAAAAGATTCATTGAAATCAGAATAAATACAAGACTTGATTTTTATTTGGAATATGTGACCATAACGGCGGAATTTTACAATATATAGGACGCGGATGCGTCTTTAAGAGGTTAAACACTATTTATGGCGCGTTATCATAGAAAAAAATTACCCAAAGACCCTGTCGAAACAGAAGTACAGCGTTTATCGCATGATGGAAGAGGGATTGCGCAAATTGATGGCAAAACAATTTTTATTTCTGGTGCATTACCTAATGAAACGGTTTTATTTCGCTACACCAATAAGCAAAAGAATTTTGATGAAGGTATGACACTTGAGGTGTTAAAACCTGCACCAGAACGGGTTGAGCCACCTTGTGAGCATTTTGGAATTTGTGGCGGCTGTAGTTTGCAGCATTTATCACCTGCTGACCAAATTCAATTAAAACAAGATATGTTGCTAGAGCAATTTGAGCATTTGGGTAAGGTTACACCTGAAAATATCATGTCACCATTACAAGCTGATAGCTTAGGCTATCGGCGTAAAGCACGTTTAGGTGTACGTTATGTGTCTAAAAAACAATCAGTTTTAGTTGGGTTCAGAGAGCAGCAAAGTGGATTTCTTGCAGAATTAAACCAATGTAAAGTGCTACACCCTTCCGTTGGTGAACGGATTATAGCTTTACGGGAAATGTTAACTCAGCTTACGGTGAAAGATAAAATTGCTCAAATTGAAGTGGCGGTGGGTGATGATAAAACCGCATTGGTGTTTCGGAATTTAGAGCCTTTGACCGCTGAAGATGAAAAATTACTATGTGACTTTGGTGAAGTGCATGATTTGCTGATTTATTTGCAACCTAAAGGCCTTAATTCAGTTTATCCACTTTATCCACATAATTTGCCATTAGAAAGCTTGTCCTATTCGTTGCCAGATGAAAATGTTTCATTCCAGTTTGCAACTCATGATTTTACCCAAGTAAATATGGCAATTAATCGGATGATGGTGCAGCAAGCCATGAACTGGTTGCAACCACAAGCTGATGATGAAATATTGGATTTGTTTTGTGGCTTAGGTAATTTTACGTTGCCATTAGCCAAACGGGCTAAACATGTGATTGGAGTTGAAGGCAGTGATAGTTTAGTCAAGCGTGCCAAAGACAATGCACTCTCTCAAGGTATTTTTAATACGGAATATTACGTGGCGAATTTAGCAGAACAGCCTCTTGAGCATATTTGGATGCAACGAAGCTACGATAAAATATTGCTTGATCCACCTCGTAGTGGGGCAATGGAAATTATTCAAGCTTTAGACCTTAAGCAAACTAAAAGCATTGTTTATGTATCTTGCAATCCTGCAACGCTAGCGCGTGATGCGGGTATTTTAGTGAATGAGAAAGGCTTTAAATTAGTGCAAGCGGGTGTGATGGATATGTTTCCACATACAGCCCATGTGGAGTCCATGGCATTATTTGAGCGTTAGTCAAAGTGATATTTTGAGCCGTTTTTATAGATTAGGACTGCCAGCCCTTCAAGAATTGGCAGTTCTGAAAATCTGAAAGTGAGATATATTGATAACAAATTAGGATGCAATCTATAACAGTTCAAATAATTTTTAGAATATGCATACTATTTCAACCATTTCATACCCCATATTGTTCACGGTAAGCAGCAATTGCTTGTAATAGCACGTCATTTTCACCATGCTCGGTTAAATAATCGACAACATCCTGTAAATTAATAATACTCATCACCTGTGTATTAAACGTCTGTTCAACTTCGGTAATTGCAGACACATCGCCTTGGCCTTTTTCCTGACGGTTGAGTGAAATCATGACCCCAGCTAATTCCGCTTCTGCATTTTGAATAATGTGCATAGACTCGCGAATCGCTGTACCCGCACTGATGACATCATCAATCAATAAAATACGGCCTTTTAATTCAGCACCGACTATTACACCGCCTTCACCATGATCTTTGACTTCTTTGCGATTAAAGCAGAGTGGATAATCTCGATTGTGGTGTTCAGCCAAGGCGATCGCGGTCGCGGTTACTAATGGAATACCTTTATAAGCAGGGCCAAATAACACATCAAATTCAACACCTGCATCGACAATCGCATCAGCATAGAATTTGCCCAGCTGTGCCATGGTATCGCCTGTATTAAATAACCCAGCATTGAAAAAGTAAGGGCTTTTACGTCCTGATTTTAAAGTAAATTTACCGAAGCGTAAAACCTGCTGTTGAATTGCAAATTTTAAAAAACTATGCTGATAAGCTTGCATAATAAACAATTGACCTTTTTGTGTGTGAATGTCCCAATTGGGTATTTTAGATTATTTTCGCCTATCTTGGTTAAAATACAATCGTTATCCTAAATTGAACCCAAACCAAAAGCCGTGAAATAATAGATTAAATAAAATTTAGAGAAACTAACCACTTTTATCAAAACATTGTTTTCATTGATTTTTAAAAGTTTATTTGTAATCAAGATAATTCATTATTTATCAATTTCTGTTCAATTGTGAATCTTTGATCCATTATATAGCTTAAAAGCACTTTCATAAAAATTATGTTATATTACGCACCGATTGTTCCTAATCAGAGTGAGCCTAAAAGCCTGTGAAACAAGTACGTGCATTTATTCAATCATTACTTGGTAGCATTCGAGACTTAGCCCCCATCATCATCGTTATTGCATTTTTTCAACTCGTAATTCTCCGCCAACCGATTCCTGATTTAGCCAATATTCTTGCGGGTGTAGCACTGGTCATGCTAGGGCTGACTTTATTTGTACAAGGATTGGAAATGGGGCTATTCCCGATAGGTGAAACTATGGCCTATGCCTTTGCACGTAAGGGAAGCGTGGTGTGGCTACTGATATTTGCTTTTTTACTTGGATTTGGAACAACCATTGCCGAACCCGCATTGATTGCGGTCTCGGCTGAAGCGGCTGATGTTGCTGCAACAGGTGGCGTTATAGGCAAAACCGAGCAAGCCAAAGCAGACTATGCAAATGGACTGCGTTTTACAGTTGCCTTATCGGTGGGGTTTGCAATCCTGATTGGGGTTATCAGAATTATTAAAGGTTGGCCTATTCATTATCTGATTATCATCGGGTATCTTGGCGTGGTGGTGATGACAGGTTTTGCGCCCGAGTGGATTATTGGTATTGCTTATGACTCAGGCGGTGTGACCACCTCAACCATTACTGTGCCACTGGTCACTGCATTAGGTGTGGGTTTAGCCTCTAGTATTAAAGGACGAAATCCGATGGTCGATGGGTTTGGCTTAATTGCTTTTGCCTCATTAACCCCGATGATTTTTGTGATGTTGTACGGAGTGATAACAAGCTGATGACATTACTTACCGAATTCTTATACCATTTTTTCTTCAATATCCTTAATACTTTAAAAGATGTATTACCAATTATTGGGATTATTTTAGGCTTCCAATTTTTTGTGATTCGCAAAAGCATTCCTAATTTTGGACGGGTGATGCTGGGCTTTGTATATGTGATTCTTGGCTTAGCCTTATTTTTACAAGGATTAGAACAAGCCTTATTTCCATTGGGTAAACTGATGGCAGAACAACTCACTAATCCTGCCTTTATCGTCCCCAATTTGGTTGAAGGTGAAGAGTATATAGTGCATTGGCCAGATTATTTTTGGGTCTATATCTTTGCTGCTGCGATTGGGTTTGCGACTACAATTGCAGAACCTTCATTACTTGCTGTGGCGATGAAAGCTTCAGAAGTATCGGGTGGTACAGTGACCTTGTGGGGTTTACGGATTGCAGTGGCGATTGGGGTTGCGATTGGGATTGCACTGGGTACATTTCGGATTGTAACGGGCACACCGCTGCATTATTATATTATCGCAGGCTATGTTATTGTTGTGATACAAACATTCTATGCACCACGTTCCATTATTCCCTTGGCTTTTGACTCAGGTGGTGTCACTACCTCAACTGTGACAGTGCCATTAGTTGCGGCTTTGGGTCTAGGTTTAGCGGAAACCGTACCGGGACGTAGTGCTTTACTCGATGGATTTGGATTAATTGCCTTTGCGAGCTTATTTCCTATGATGACCGTCATGGGCTATGCACAAATGGGACTCGCGATAGCAAAATATCGTGGTAAATTATCAGAATCAGACGATTAGAGATGAAACCATGCACTTTAAATTAATTATTGCTTTTATATCTGAAGATAAGACGGATAAGGTGTTAAAAACTGCACGAGAACGTGGTGCAACAGGTGCGACTGTGATTAATCACGCTCGTGGCGAAGGGTTGAAACCAACCAAGACCTTTTTTGGCTTAAGTTTGGAAACCCAACGTGATGTTGTCCTGTTTCTGGTTGAAGAGCATTTGTCACGTAAGATTTTAGAAAGTATCGCTGAAACTGGCGGCTTTGAAGAAGATGCTGGAGCAGGGATTGCTTTTCAGGTTGATGTTGAAGATGCGATTGGCATATCACATCAAATGCGTAAATTGACTCAAGTTGTAGGGGATGAAATATGAGCGATGAACAAAGCATTGTTCGTGTACGTGATGTCATGAAAACGGAATTTGACCGCATTGATGGCACTACCACGGTTTCGGAAGCATTGACTTCGATGCAACATCCAGAAGTGCGCTTATTTGTAGTGAATAAACGTGATGAAGATGACGAATTTGGGATGCTGTTATTATCTGAAATTGCGCGTGAAGTGTTAGCAAAAGACCGTTCGCCTGAGCGAGTCAATGTCTATGAAATTATGGTCAAACCTGTTATTACAGTATCGCCTAGAATGGATATTCGCTACTGTGCGCGTTTGTTTAACCGATTTAAAGTGTCTCGTAGTCTCGTTGTTGAAAATGATGAAGTGATTGGCGTGGTCAGCTTCACTGATATTGTATTGCGTGGCATGTGCAATTTATATAATGTGTGCCCGATTGGTTAAAACGGCTCACTTACATGATTTGTAAGACTGGCAGCCCTTACTAAAGGGTTGCCAGTTCAGGTTATTTTATCGTTTGGCTTTAATATAATTGAGCAAACCACTAACTGCATCATCAGCATTGATATGATGAGTTTTTCCTTCTAAATCAGGCAATAAAGTATTTGCAACTTGCTTACCTAATTCAACGCCCCATTGGTCAAACGGGTTTAAATTCCAGCAAACACCCTGCACAAAAGTTTTATGTTCATACAGTGCCAATAACGCGCCCAGTGTTTCAGGGTTTAAACGTTGATAAACCAGCACATTACTCGGTTTGTTGCCGATAAAAGTACGGTGTGGCAGTTGTAATGCAATTTCCTCTAAGGTTTCGCCTTTATCTTCCAGCATCTTTTCCGTTATTCCAGCCGAACGACCATTCATCAAGGCATCAGTTTGCGCCAGTGCATTGGATAAAGTAGCCGCTTCATGCGAATCTTTGTCATACACATTTTCAACGGCAATGATGAAATCAGCAGGCACAATATGGGTTCCTTGATGCAATAATTGATAAAACGCATGTTGGCCATTATTTCCCGGTGCACCCCACACAATCGGACAAGTAGCATAATCCACGGTCTCACCATCACGTGATATCTGCTTACCTAAACTTTCCATCACCAATTGTTGTAAATAAGGTGGTAATAATTCCAACGCAAAATCATACGGCAATACAGCATGAGTTTGGGCATTCTCAAAAAAGTTGTTATACCAAATCCCAATTAAACCTAACAATACAGGCATATTTTGTTCTAGTGGCGCGTTTTGAAAGTGTTTATCCATTTCATGCGCCCCTGCCAATAACTTTTTAAAATTATCCATCCCAATCATAACGCTGATGGACAAGCCAATGGCTGACCATAAAGAATAACGCCCGCCAACCCAATCCCAAAATTCAAACATATCATTGGGGTTAATACCAAATTCAATCACTTTCTCACGATTAGTGCTGACGGCTACGAAATGTCGAGCAATGGCGATTTCATTATTATCGGTCTTATTTAAAAACCAATTTCTAGCACTGTGTGCATTAAGCATTGTTTCTTGGGTCGTAAACGTTTTTGAGGCAATGATAAATAAGGTTGTTTCTGGATTCAGGTCAGCCAATATTTCTGATAAATGGGTGGCATCAACGTTGGAAATAAAATGGCATTTTAAACGCTCATGATGATAAGGTTTTAATGCACGCACCACCATTGCAGGGCCTAAATCAGAACCGCCAATCCCAATATTAACAATGGTTTCAATCGGTTTTTCAGTAAAACCACGCCAAATTCCATTGCGTACCGATTCCGCAAATTGTTGCATTTGATTTAACACCGTGTTGACTTTAGGCATGACATCTTCGCCATCAATATAAATCGGTGTATTACTACGATTCCGTAACGCGGTGTGTAAAACAGCTCGATTTTCAGTATGATTAATTTTTTCACCACGAAACATGCGTTCAATCCAAGTTTCTAATTGCGTTTGCTCTGCAAGTTTACACAATAAATCCACGGTTTCTTGAGAGAGGTGATTACGCGAGTAATCTAATAATAAGCCACATGATTCTAATGAAAATTGGGAAAAACGCTGAGGGTTTTGCTGAAATAAATCGTGTAAATGGATCGATGACAGGCTGATTTGATGTTGTTGTAATTGTTTCCAAATCTCAGTTTGTGTTATTGAATTCTTCATGGTGGTTTCCAAAATATTGTTATTTAATTTATTATATCTGAGGCAGTTTACAATTGTATTGAGGTCAAAGCAGAAAATCTACTCATAGCGATTGGTTTAAATATTGGATTGCCCTAATACTCTCAGAATTTGAGACCGATTTTCATAAGGAGAATATCATGCGTTACACTGGCCTTTTATCTTATTGGCTTATACTTCCCCTCTTTGCTCTAAACTTTACGGTGCAAGCTGATGATGATGCAACCCCATCAACAACCAATGAAGTTCAAACCGTAATTGAAGCATTAAGCCAACCTAAAGCAGCACCTAAGTTAACAGGTTCGCAATTGATTAAGGAGTTAAAGTCTGGTGGTTATGTGATTTTTATGCGTCATGCTTTGAGTGAAGAAGAAAATGATGAGTATGAAGTGGATTTAGAAAATTGTAAAACCCAGCGGAATTTATCTGAAAAAGGTAAAAAGCAGGCTAAAACAATTGGTAGTGCGGTGAAAAAATTAGGTATTCCGATTGGTGAGGTACATACCAGCCCTTATTGCCGTTGTGTAGATACTGCACAGTTAGTATTTGGTCAAGCGAATTCTCGCCCTGAGCTAACTTATGCTGCCGCTTTAGAAACCGAAGAAGAGCGTGCTGAATATTCTGACACCTTGTTACAATTACTAAGTATTGCACCTGAAGAAGGTAAAAATACAGTCATAGTGTCACATTCAGTGAATTTACAAGAAGCGACAGGGATTTTACCAAAGCCTGAAGGTGTAGTGCATATCTTTAAACCTACTGACGAGGGTTATGAGCATATTGGTGAAATTAAACCCGATTTTTGGGATATTTTCTTATTCACCGCACCTTAATTTTTTGTAAATAGCGAAATACCACAGGTCAGGGCTGCTAATCTTTTAAAAATTGTCAGTCCTATACTTCACACTGTTGCAATTTGTTTTTTTCTCGTTCCACGCAATGCGTGGAATGTTCCATAGACGCACTTGCGTCTTGATATTTTTTGATGGCGATGCACCGCGTTGTCACAAGTTAAAATTCATTTTTAGACGTAGTTCAGTATAAACCAATTTATCCAACACTGGACTCTCTGCAACAGTGAGTAATTTACCTTTTAATTCAATTCTCTCAAACAATAATGGCCTAGATATTTTTTAACAAATACAATAAAACCCATACTTTAAAAGCATTTTATACTTATAAATTATTGAAGTATTTTATATTTTTCAAAATCTGATTGATGAGCTGTCAAACAAATATATCTAAATCTATTGCAGTTTTACCAAAACAAGGTTAATTTTGTACGCTTTGCAGATTTTTAGCTTTCAGGACAAAATATAGTGAGCAACCATATTCTAGGCTTTTCTGCCATATTGGCTTATTTACTGGCAACTTCCTCAGGTTTATTTGTTTCACATTCCAACACACTACGTCGTCAAGCTGTACTTGCATTAAGTCTGATTGCCATCATATTACACGCATTGGTGCTACGCCAAACAATGGTGATGCCAGAAGGATTGAATTTAGGGTTTTTCAATGCAGTCTCATTGGTCTCATGGGTTATTGCATTGCTATTGATGCTGACACTGACTTCAAAACCGATTGAAAGCCTTATTGTGGTTTTATTTCCTTTGGCGGCGTTCTCGATTGGATTAGAACTCTATTTTCACTCAACAGTTCTGCTGATTAGCAATATTCCATTTGGCGTACAAATTCATATTTTTTATTCAGTCTTGGCATACAGTGTGTTAACAATTTCAGCACTACAAGCGATATTTTTATCCATACAAGATTATCAGTTACGTCACAAACGTCTTGGTTTTGTCATGCGTCAGTTGCCGCCATTACAGTTGATGGAAAGTTTGTTGTTTCAAATGATTGGCTTAGGCTTGCTGTTTTTAACCTTGAGCCTCATTAGTGGTTTTGTATTTTTACAAGATATTTTTGCACAACACTTGGTTCATAAAACGATTCTATCCATTGCAGCATGGTGGTTATTTGCTGTTTTATTATGGGGACATTGGCAATATGGATGGCGTGGACGGATGGTTATTCGTTGGCATTTACTCGGTTTTTTCATTCTTATGTTAGCTTATTTTGGTAGTAAATTAGTGCTTGAATTAATCCTACACAGGACTTGACAAATTTAAGTTAGTTAATACATTTAGTTTCTTTAGGGAATGCGCACAATACTTGCTTGCAATTAGATTTCTTTTTTGGTATAGGTGTGCAGCTTATTTTTATGAAGGAGAACACTCATGTCTGTTGCAGCAGAACAAATGAAACAAGTCAGTCAATCTATTACTGATTTTAAACCGTATCAACCTGCGTCGAATGAAGATTATATGAGTGACAAACAACTTGAGCATTTTAGCCAAATGTTGTTAGCTTGGAAGCAAGAACTTGTAAATGAAGTAAAACGTACTGTCGATCACATGAAAGATGATGCGTCAAACTTCCCTGATCCGAATGATAGAGCAAGTCAAGAAGAAGAGTTTGCTTTAGAGCTTCGGACTCGTGATCGTGAACGCAAATTGATTAAGAAAATTGATGAAGCCTTACATCAAATCGGCATTGGTGAATATGGCTATTGTGAAGCGTGTGGCGTTGAAATTGGTTTACGTCGTTTAGAAGCACGCCCAACCGCAACCAAATGTATTGATTGCAAAACACTAGATGAAATCCGTGAAAAACAATTGGCCTAATATTATTTAAACACTGCTTTTTTTAAATTGTACATCGGAAGATTTGCCCCATCACCTACGGGCTCACTACATTTTGGCTCATTGGTCACGGCTGTAGGTAGTTATCTACACGCCCGACAGCAAAATGGCCGTTGGTTAGTGCGCATTGAAGATTTGGACTCACCACGTGTTGTTAAAGGTGCAGATAAAGCAATTTTAAGCACGCTCCACCGTTTCGGCATGGATTGGGATGGCGATATTATGTATCAAAGCCAACGTCAACTAGCTTACCAACATGCCCTTGACGCTCTCACATCTCTGCAACTCATCTACCCTTGCACTTGTAGCCGTCAACGTTTGAAAGGCCAAATGTATGATGGCCACTGTAGGCAAAGCAGCTCTATCCCCAATCAGCCTCATGCGTTACGTGTCAAAGTAAATACGCTCTTATTGCACTTTTTTGATAATGTACAGGGTGAAATCAGCCAAAATATGCTAACGGAGATTGGTGATTTTATTGTCAAACGTAAAGATGGTTTGTTTGCTTATCAGCTAGCGGTTGTGGTTGATGATGCCGAACAAGGGGTGACAGATGTAGTACGTGGTTGTGATTTGTTGGATACGACCACACGGCAGTTATATTTACAGCAATTACTCGATTTTCCACGCCCGAATTACACTCATTTACCTGTGATGCTCAATGCTAAAGGCCTCAAACTGAGTAAACAAAACCATGCACCCACCATTGATGAACAGCCTATTCTACCATTGTTGTATCAAGCACTAGCGATGCTTGGGCAATTCCCACCCGCAGATTTAATCAATGAGAATATACAGATTTTTTGGGATTGGGCAATTGATAACTGGTCACTAGATAATGTGCCATTACAAGAGGGATTGGAAGTAGGATAAGTATGTGTGTTTGATAAAAAATCAGCCACATCTATCTAAATGAGAGAATGGGTTATGGTTACATAGGGACTGCTGTCAGCCTACGACACTGCTTTGCCAACAACAATAAGTGGAACTCCTAGTCATTTTACAACAACTAGGAGCTTGTATAGTCAATTTCGATTTGTATGTTAGGACTGGCAGTCCTTTTATACTTTAAATATCAATCACTTTTGAAATCTAGGACTGCCAGCCCTGTATTACTTTAAAATAAAACGATTATAATTAGACTTCAGATGCTTCTAGCTTACTATCTTGACCTTCTGTTGATTCAATTAACAAATCATCATCTTTGACTTGAACTGTTACATGTCCACCTTTTTCCAAATGCCCAAATAACAACTCATTAGCCAATGCACGTTTCACTTTGTCTTGAATTAAGCGAGCCATTGGGCGTGCACCCATTTTCGGATCATAGCCTTTTTTCGCTAGCCAGTGACGGGCTTCTTCATCCACTTGTAGCGTGACATTTTTCGCTTCTAATTGTGCTTCCAATTCAATCACAAATTTATCAACCACATGCGCCACAATGTCTAATGGCAACGAATCAAATTGTACAATAGCATCTAAACGATTGCGGAATTCAGGGGTAAACAAACGTTTAATGGTTTCCATTGCATCACTGGTATGGTCTTGTGGACTAAAGCCCATAGAAGAGCGGTTTAAGTCTTCTGCCCCAGCATTGGTCGTCATGACTAAAATAATATTACGGAAATCGGTTTTACGGCCATTAGTATCAGTCAATTTACCGTGATCCATCACTTGCAATAACAAGTTAAATACATCGGGATGGGCTTTTTCAACTTCGTCTAACAATAAGACCGCATGAGGAGTTTTGTTAATTGCCTCGGTCAATAAACCACCTTGGTCAAATCCAACATAACCTGGAGGCGCACCAATCAAACGCGAAACAGTATGACGCTCCATATATTCCGACATATCAAATCGAATTAATTCAATACCAAGAATCTTAGCAAGCTGGCGTGTCACTTCCGTTTTACCTACACCCGTAGGCCCTGCAAACAGGAATGAACCAATCGGTTTTTCTTGATTACCTAAGCCCGAACGACTCATCTTAATCGCAGTGGCTAAAGTTGAAATTGCCATGTCTTGGCCAAACACCACCATTTTCAAATCACGCTCTAAATTACGCAATACATCTTTATCAGATAGAGAAACTGTTTTTGGTGGAATCCGAGCAATCTTGGCTACAATGCTTTCAACATCAGTCACATTGATGGTTTTTTTGCGTTTTGATGGCGGCAATAAGCGTTGTTTTGCACCTGCCTCATCAATCACATCAATTGCTTTATCTGGCAAATGGCGATCATGAATATATTTATTGGATAATTCAGCCGCAGCCCGCAATGCAGGTTGAGCAAATTTGATTTCATGATGTTCTTCAAACCGAGATTTCAAACCTTTTAGAATCTGCACCGTTTCTTCAACACTGGGTTCAATTACATCAATTTTCTGAAACCGACGTGATAAAGCCCGATCTTTCTCAAAAATACCACGATATTCCTGATAAGTTGTCGAACCGATACATTTTAGTTCCCCTGAAGCCAATACAGGTTTAATCAAATTTGACGCATCCATCGCACCACCTGAAGCCGCACCTGCTCCGATAATGGTGTGGATTTCATCAATAAATAATACTGAATCAGGTTGTTTGCGTAATTGGGCAATCACGGATTTTAAGCGTTTTTCAAAATCGCCGCGATATTTTGTCCCCGCCAATAATGAACCCATATCCAGCGAATAAATAACACTTTCTTTCAATATTTCAGGCACTTTGCCCTCAACTATCATTTTGGCTAAGCCTTCAGCAATTGCCGTTTTACCCACGCCAGCTTCACCCACATATAATGGATTATTTTTACGGCGGCGGCATAAAATCTGTAATGTGCGTTCCACTTCGTATTGGCGACCGATTAACGGATCAATTTTACCCAAAACAGCTTGTTCATTCAGGTTGACGGTATAGACTTCTAGCGGATTTTTTGCAGGTGCAGACTCTGCCCCAACTTCCTCATCTTGCGAAATTGGAATATCCGTATTATCGTTATCAACCTTAGATATGCCATGCGAAATGAAATTAACCACATCTAAACGGGCAATATCTTGTTTGTCTAAAAAGTAAACTGCTTGTGATTCTCGTTCACCAAAGATAGAAACCAGCACATTTGCGCCTGTCACTTCCTTTTTGCCTGAAGATTGCACATGGAATACCGCGCGTTGTAATACTCGCTGAAAGCCCAACGTGGGTTGGGTCTCTCGTTCATCACGGCGTGATAATTTTGGCGTAGTGGTTTCTAAAAACTCCACTAAATCTTTGCGTAATGTGTCTAAATTCACACCACATGCACGCAATACATCAGCCGCAGTTGGATTTTCTGTCAAGGCTAAGAGTAAATGTTCGACTGTCATAAACTCATGCCGTTTTTGCTTCGCTGAATTAAAAGCATCACTTAATGTGAGCTCTAATTCTTTACTTAACATGCTCATAACTAACCTCACTTTTTAAGATAGACAGGTATTCATTCGTCGCTTTAACCTGCCATCTGTGATTCATATTTGCTCCATCGTACATAAGAGTGGATGTTGATTTTCTCGAGCGTAAGTATTGACTTGTGCGACTTTTGTTTCTGCGACTTCACGCGAATAAGTGCCACAAATCCCTTTTCCTTGTGTGTGAATTTGCCACATAACGCGACTGGCGGCTTCGCTGGGCATACCAAAAAACACTTCTAAAATATGCACAACAAAGTCCATAGGCGTATAGTCATCATTCATCAGTATCACTTTGTATAGAGGCGGTTTTTTTAGTTTTGGCCGCGCTTCTTCTACAACAAAGTTATCATCATAATCTGGGGTGCTATTGGGGGAATCTGCCATCGTTACAGCCGTACCTTAAAAATTTATGCTTTCACTATTTAGAAGCTATTATTGCTAAGGTTATAATGTTCATGTGTTTTTGACAATCCCTAGTGAATTTTTTTATTTCAAGTTATAAAAACAGTTTAGTTTGAGCTAAAAACACAGTATTTCAAGGCTTTTATTGTAAACTTATAAATAAATATAGTATAAAAACGTTGCTTAACAGCATGGTGGATAATTTTGGATATTTCAAGTATGACACAAGATAATCAGTATCAAGAAAAAACTTTTTTACCTTTAGGTTTATGGCGTTATTACACCATGGTTTTGTATGAAAGCCTGCTGTTATTTGCCGTATTATTTTTTGCAGGTATTTTAGTATTGCCACTTTCACATGCAGAAAATAGCCCAATTTATGCTTTATATCTTGGAATAGTTAGTTTTGTCTATTTTGCATGGCAATGGCGACGTTCAGGACAAACTTTAGCGATGTCAACATGGAAGGTACGTTTGATTCAAGATGATAGGGATGCGGGGACTAAAATCAGTTGGTGGCAAGCTGTCAGACGTTTTGTCGTGGCCAGTGTGGTTTATTTAAGTTTTATTTTAGCCTGCTATTGGTCATTTTCTTCAGAACCAATTATGTGGTTAGCTTCAGTCTTATGGCTTATTTTCTTTTTAAATACAGTAAGCCCTTGGTTCGATATGCAGCGTAGAATGTGGCAAGACTTGGCTTCAGGTACAAGATTGGTTCGAGAAGTGTGAGTATTTTTAACAGGACTCTGGGGTTATAACAAAAAAATATCTCCAACAGTTCTAATCTGTTTAATGAAGCTCTATCATCGTTGATTCAGCTTGCTTAAACATCAATATATTTAGATTTATCAAAGCAGTATATTCATATCATTTTTTTAAACACAAGTATTTATCATCGATGAAAAAATTAGATATTGAACAAATCATCCAAGCCCGTCTGCAAGATGCTAAAGTGTTATTAGATGCCTCAAGGTTTGATGGCTCTGTTTATTTATGTGGATATGCTGTGGAACTAGGTTTGAAAGCGTGTATTTGTAAAACCTTGCAATGGGATGAATATCCAACGACAAAAGGCTATCAAACATTTAAAACGCATGACCTTGATATACTGTTACATTTAACGGGACAAGAAAATAGAGTAAAGCACGAAATGTTTACTGAATGGTCAATTGTTTCAAAGTGGAATCCAGAGACAAGATATAGTGCAGTAGGTACTGTCACTCAAATCCAAGCAACAAAAATGTTCGATGCAACCAAAGCCTTTTTAGAGGTATTATGAAAGAATTACTAAAAAAATTTCAAAAAGCAGCACAACAAGTATCAGACTTGAAAGGTAGCTTTGATTTATTTGGCTTATTTCTACGAGAAGAAGCACCCAATAGATGGGATTTGCTCATTTCGGCAGACTGGGCAAAGGAAGACGAGGCTGCAGCCATTAACTTGTTAATAGAATATTTGCGTAAAGAACTCAGTGATAAAGAAATACTTCTGCTTTCAAAAATTGTCGTTTTAGATGAGTATGATTCTATTTTAAATACTACAAACCAAATGACGATTATGAAAGATAATATTGTGACATTATCAGATACTGTTTTCTCTGGTATTCCTATCAAAAAAGCTTATATTTTAGCTGCACAAAACACAAGTAGTGCTACCGTTTAATGACTCATTAATCCCATGCGAATCCTAATTATAAAAACCTCATCACTTGGCGATATTATTCATACTTTGCCAGCCCTAAGCGATATGGCAAAACACTATCAAACTTTGCACTGCGATTGGGTTGTAGAAGAAGCCTTTAGTGAAATTCCTACTTGGCATCCTGCTATCACTCGGGTGATCCCTGTGGCAATCCGCCGCTGGCGACAAAATCCATGGCAAATGTGGAAAAATAAAGAATGGCAACAATGCAAGCAAGTGATTCAACAAGAAAAATATGACTATATTATTGATGCACAAGGTCTATTCAAAAGTGCCGTATTGACCGCCCAAGCCCGAGGCATTCGTTGTGGCTTAGATGGTAACTCTGCCCGCGAACCGATTGCAAGCTGGTTTTATCATAAAAAAATTACTGTTTCCAAAGCCCAACATGCGGTGATGCGGACTCGTTTACTGTTTGCCAGTTTACTCAACTATGAATTACCCACGGCTGAACCTATTTATGGGATTAAAAACAGCTTTCAAGTTGAAAAACAGCCTTATATCATCTTTCTACACGGTACGACATGGAAAACCAAACATTGGTATGATGAAAACTGGAGTGATTTAGCAAAATTGGTAACCAATCGAGGCTATCAAGTGCGTATTCCTTGGGGAAATGAGATTGAAAAGCAACGTGCGGAAAAAATAGCCACCAGCCATGACAATATCCAGATCATTGAAAAAGGCAATTTACAGCAACTTGCCTCTGAATTAGCTCAAGCAAAAGCGGTTGTTGGGGTTGATACGGGATTGGCTCATTTGGCCGCAGCACTAGATATTCCAAGCGTGACACTGTACGGTGCAACTAAAGCAGGCTTAACAGGTACGATGGGACAACAACAAATCCATTTAAATGCCCAATTTCCATGCGCGCCTTGTCTTAAAAAACAATGTTCGTATAAAACCGCACCTTTGCCACCTTGTTACCAAGATTTATCAGTTGATCGTGTGTGGCGAAGCTTAAAAGATTTATTGTAGTTAACCTCGACATTGCCTATACTTACGCTTTTTGATGTCTCGCTACTGATAGAGTAATTTTGATGGAACAGTTTGTAGAGTTTGTAGGTAACCACCCACTTTTATTTGCCTCCTTTGCTGGCGTATTAGGGCTGTTAGTTTGGAATATCCTAGGCGATTCTATTCAGGGTATTAATAACATTACCGCCCAAATAGCCACTCTCAAAATTAATCATGATGATGCCATTGTGCTTGATGTGCGTGAAGACAACGAGTTTGTGGAAGGTCACATTCTCGACGCAATGCACATTCCTTTGGGTTCATTATCTGCTAAAATAAAGAACTTAGAAAAATACCGCCAACACCCGATTATCGTCAGTTGCCGCAGTGGTAACCGTTCTAGCCATGCTTGCAATATTTTGAAAAAGAATGAGTTTGAACAGGTTTTTAATTTAAAAGGTGGCGTTATCGCTTGGGAAACAGCGGGTTTACCATTGACCAAGGGTCGTAAATAATTTAAACACAAGGGGAAATATTGTGGCAGAAGCAAATGCACAAGGACAGAAGAGCGAACAATTTGACATCCAAAAGATTTATTTAAAAGATTGCTCGTTTGAAGTGCCCAATGCACCAAACATTTTTATAGTTCAAGATCAACAGCCCAGTCCAAAATATGAAGTGGCTTATGAATCTAAAGAAATACAAGCTGGAATGTATGAAGTGGTGCTTAATGTCACAGTGACTGTAATGCTTGGTGACCAAACTGCATTTTTAGTTGAAATCAAGCAAGCAGGCGTGTTTACTTTATCCAATATGCCTAAAGATAAATTGGCTTATATGATTAATGGTGTTTGCCCTAACGTCTTATTCCCTTATGCTCGTGAAACTGTTTCTGAGTTGATTACACGTGGTGGATTCACGCCTCTTTACTTGCCGTTAATGAATTTTGAAGGCATGTACGTGCAAAAATTGCAGCAAGATGGTAAGTTGCAAGTACCTGAAAATATGCAATCTCCTTCTGCACAGTAAAAATGTCTGCAGACTCACCTATTCTCGTGTTAGGCGCAGGCTCTTGGGGGACTGCGCTAGCATTGGTGTTAGCCCGTAACGGCCATTCCATTTGGCTGTGGAGTCATGAACAAGCTCACGTCGCGCAAATGCGTACAGAACAGCAAAATAGTCAATATTTACCTGATTATCCTTTTCCCGAACATATTAAAATTGTTGATGATTTAGTCCTTGTGGCCAAAACCAAACAAATTTTAATCGTTGTACCCAGTCATGCGTTTCATAGCACATTAAGCCAAATCAAACCCTATTTACAGCCCGATACCCATTTATGCTGGGCGACGAAAGGTTTTGAATATAAAACGGGTTTATTGTTACATGAAGTGGCGCACAATGTATTAGGCCAGCAAGCCTTTTCAGTGTTATCAGGGCCTTCATTTGCGAAAGAAGTGGCTAAGCAATTACCCACAGCCGTTACCATTGCCTCAGATGTTCAAAATCATGCCCAATTTTGGGTTAATGCGTTCCATGACCCCTATTTTCGTCCTTATCTCAGTTCAGATTTAATTGGGGTGCAGATTGGTGGTGCGGTGAAAAACGTGATGGCGATTGCAGCAGGCATTGCAGATGGTTTGGGTTTTGGCGCAAATACTCGAGCGGCTTTAATTACACGCGGCTTGGCTGAAATGCTACGTTTAGGTATTGCGATGGGTGGTCAAGCCGAAACCTTCATGGGTTTGGCGGGTATGGGTGATCTGGTGCTCACGTGTACTGATAATCAATCACGTAATCGACGATTTGGTTTTGCTTTGGCACAAGGTCAAAAAAACCATGATGAGATTTTAACTGAGATTGGTCAAGTAGTTGAGGGAGTTCATGCCGCACGTGAAGTGCATCATTTAGCCCAAAAATATCAAGTTGAAATGCCGATTGTTGACCATGTACAGCAAGTATTAACCCAACAAATGACACCAAAACAAGCGGTACATTCTTTATTGTCTCGTGAAGTCAAAACCGAATAATATTTTTTCCTCGCTCTAAAATATCAGTGGTTCGAGAATCTTTAAAATACATCTTAAAATCAATCTGTTATCAAAGTTGATATATTTGTAATTGATTGAAATATTTTGTATTTTGTAAGAACTGGCCACAGTATTGAGGTACTAGAGTTGAGGAGTTTTATTAAGCACTTAAAAACACTCCATTCTTTCAAGAAAATCTATGATTGATGCTTTGAATTATGCCAGCATCTATAGACGTATAAATTCATTTTTAAATCATCATTGATTTTGTTTTGATAAATATTAATAATTGGCTTTAAATTAAGAAGTTTTTATAATTTAGCCCAATATTCAATATAATATCTCTGACTTTAAATAATACTCTAAACAACAATAAGAGGATGATATTTAAAGTTATTAAGATGGGGGAGATGTATCTGATGCTAAGATTAAATTTAAATTTATTTGTTAACACAATATTCATTTTATTTTCATTATATTACAGCAAGTTAATGGCTAACGAATACGGAATGCCACCCGTTTTACAAGAATCCCTTCAAATTAAATCATTACTTGGTTTATCACTTGAAGAATTGATGAATATTAGGATTGATGCGCCTCTTGCCTCTTTGACAAAAACGTCTCAACGCTTAACCCCCGCAGCGATCACGACGATTACAAAACAGCAAATTGAAAACAGTGGTGCACGTAGTCTGAATGAATTATTGGAAATCTATGTGCCGAACTTGCAAATGATGCGACATCATTGGGAAATCAGTCATCTGGGGTTGCGTGGCATATTGAATGATCGAGAGGAAAAATATTTACTGTTAGTGAATGGCCGTGTGATGAATGAGCATACACATTATGGTGTTATCAGTGAGCGAGATTTGTCTATGTTGGGTGATATTCGGCATATTGATATTGTTCGTGGTTCAGGCTCGGCAATTCATGGTGCAGGTGCTGTATCAATGGTGATTAGTATTGAAACCGAAAGTGGGCTGAGTTTTGAAGGCACGGAAATGATTGCGCGAGCAGGTGTCATCGATGAATTTTATGGGATTGAGTTGAAACATGGCAAAAAACTCACAGAGGATTCAGGCTATTTTATTTATTTGGGTTTGGATAAATATGTGGGCGCAGATCAACACGATGCACCGTATGTATTGGGCACAAGTTATACCGATTTTTGGGGCAATACGGTTGCAGGTCAACAGGCTTATACACAATATTCGATTAATCGAGATGGGGCAGCATGGCGAGATAAACCACGGATTAAATTGCATACGGAATACACCCATGGTTCATTAAGTCTTTGGATGCGTTACACACGCGGTGGCCAACAATATGTGACTGATCCGAGTTCCACAGCTCGCTGGCCTTATGGTTGGTTGGATGATTGGGCAGTTGATACTTATCCCAATTATGAATCTTTTGAGCAACCGGGTTCAGGCTATCAGCAACTCACTTTATTATCAGAATATAAACAACATATTAGCGATATATTTTCAATTGATTATACCCTGAGCTATGATTTAACTGACTATGAACGTGCTGATTTTAGTTCTGAATTGGATAATTGGACATTGAACCATCGGGAAGATGAATTATTAGCCAAAGTAACAGCGCACTGGCAGTTGAATGATAAACATCACATTGCAATGGGTGTAGCATGGTCACATGAATGGTTTGGTAAAAATAATTTAGGGTTTCCTGATGATTCTCAAGCAGTTTTGTCGCCTTGGGTACAGCCTCCTTATAGCGGTGATTCACCTGAGTGGTCTACTAATACCTATTCTTTATTGGCGGAACATCAATGGCAGTTTTCAGCGGATTGGACATTATTTTATGGGGGACGGATTGATAAAAATGATAATACGGAGCTGTTATATTCTCCCCGAGCCGCTTTTATTTATACCCCAAATGATAAGGATACTTGGAAGTTGATGTATTCAGAGTCGGTGCGGATGACGTTTGCAGAAGAGCGGCAATGGACATTTGAGCAAACAGGTGAAAAGAGTGATCCAGAAGAGTTAAAAAGTCTGGAGTTACGTTATGAAGCACAGCATGATTCAGCATTATTTTGGGCAGTCAGCACTTATTATCAGGATTTAGATTTAATCAGTTGGGATTCGGGTGAGTATGGAGTGGATTTTGATGCAGGGACACGCAGCATCGGTAATTTAACTCAAACAGGGATTGAGCTTGAATTAGCGTATCACACTGAGCAGACACAAATCACGTTTTCACATGCGTATCATAAGTTGTTGGATTTTAATTTATCGCCAGATACCAATACTGCATTGACTGCTGAGCCTTATGGTTATGGTAATCAATTAGCGGTGTGGAGTAGCCATATTAGTAAATTAACGGGTTCATATCATTTAAGTCCGCGTTGGCAATTGGATGGTTCAGCACGGATTTATTGGGGATTTGATGGCGCACAAGCTTTTTCAGATTATAACAATGCTCAAAATACGCCATATAACCGAGACCCCGAAAATGATGATCCTTATGGCGCGTCGATTTTTGTTAATTTAGGGATTCAGCATCAGCTTAATGACAGATTGAAATTACGTTTAGATGCGTACAATGTTTTAGGTTGGGTTGATAAAACTTATAATAAACGCTTGTTTGGGTTTAATTCTTATGGTGATTATCGTGCCCATGCCCCTGCGTTGGCTGCTACATTGCGCTGGCAGTTTTAGATTATTTATTCCCGTTTTTAGTTAAACTATTGATTTACAAAAATTCATCGCTTTACGTGTTTGTGAAGAATTGTTTGATTGTGTCGCCATGTTCACCTAGCCATTGTCCGATATTTTGGGCTACAGGAATCAGTTGTTGTTTAACGCTATCTGCCAATTGACCTGTTTTGTTCACCAGTTTAATCACACGATCTAAAGCACTGCCAATGTCTTCTTTATCAGGATTAGGCGTATTGATTTCTTCTTTGGCTTCATTTAGTAATTTTATGACTTTCTTCTGGTTTTCGCCTAAATCCAATGTCAAAATCACATCAATTAAAGTTTGTAAATCTATTTGAATGCCTTGGTTGAATGTTTGGGTGACATTATCACCTGTATTGGTATTGCTATCTTTTATATCTCTGGCATGAAGGGAGCTATCATAATGATTTCCGCCATAATTGTAGTTGATAGTTTTTCTTTCTTTTTCTTCTAATTTACGTAAATCAAAAATACCGTCTAGTAATTGATGAGCTGAGAAATCTTTGCGACAGCTTAATTTAGGGCATCGAAAATCAGCTTGAACGCCTGCATATTCTTTTAAAGTATCAAATTTAAAATATTCAGGCTCTTCACAATTACAAGGCACGCTGACTTCATAATCCAATGGCTTTTTATAGCTATTATGAATTTTTTGTAGTTCGTAGTTAACGATGGTCATCAAATCGCGGCAGTGTTGCCCTTCAACTTTGATGGATATTTTGCGTTTACCATAGCTTTCGATGACTTCGGCATGGGTTTGGTCTTTTTCAAATACAACGCCTGTGCGCCATACGCATTGTTGTTGGTCTGCAATGTCTTCGTGAAGTGTCACAATCAGTTGGGTGATAATCCCTTTGGGCATGAAAGCATAGTTTTGATATAAGACGGTGACGTTGTTTTTTGAATTCCACTTATAATCGGGTTTTTGTTCAGCTAATAATTGCGGTGCGATGTAGGTATTTTCACAATATTTGAGTGGATAGCATAGTTTGAATTTGAGCATCAATTGCAGTAAGTCATCGTGCATAAAGTCGTATTCGGATTGATGCCAGATGGTTTTTAAATCGGCTTTGGTGAATTTACCAAATTGTTGTTCAACAGTGGAATTTTTCAGTACGCGGTAAATGGTTTGTGTGACCCATTGGGGTTTGAGGAATATGGTTTTTTGTAGCAATGGATCGTGTTGAAAATGCAGGACGCTGCCTAAGTCGTGTAGGGTTTCGCTGAGTTGGAGTTTGTCTTGTTTGTGTTTAAAGCCATGTTGGTCGCATAGAGTTAAAAATTCTTTAAGATCAATATGGTTGCGTTCATCGTCTTGTAAAATATCGCGGATGGTTTTCCATGATTTGGGAACAGGTGTACCGATATGGGGTAATTGTTTTAAGCGGTGTGGTAAATCTATAAGCAGTTTGTCAAAATCTTTGTTATTGAGTTTTAGATTGGTGGCGTAGATTTCTTTTAAATATTGAAACGTGCATCTTAAACTGGGTTCGTCAATTTTCTGTTGGCAGTTGTCGCGTTCATTTTTGACGATAAATACGGGGCTGTCTTCGCCGAGTAATTCGACAATATTGAGCCAATAATAAAAGTTTGTGTCTTCTTTGCGGCTGTCGGTAACGAGGATGTATAAGGCGCGTTTGCTGAGGAAAAATTGATGGGTGGCGTGATAGATTTCTTGGCCGCCAAAGTCCCAGATATTGACTTGATAATCTTGTTGTTCGTTGTATGGAAATGACCACGGAATAACATCAATGCCTTCGGTGCTTTTTATCGCTTGTAGTTGATAATCAGGGTTTTGGATTTTATTGGCTAAAGTAGTTTTGCCCGCGCCGCCTTCGCCAACAATTAATAGTTTTGCTTCATATAAATAATCAGTTTGTTCCAGTTTTAATTGATGTAAATAGTTGCGTACTCGGAGTAAATGTACATAACCCCATTTATCATCAGGTTCTAATTGTTCAATGGATGGCTCTGTAATTTTATTATCTTCAATGTCTAAACATTCTAGTTTTGGTAATAAAAATAGTTCTTCTGGCAGGCTTTGTAACAAGTTATTTCTCAAATATAAGCTGCTCAGACTCTCAAGCTGCCCCAATCCTTCCACGCTTTCCAATTGATTAAAGCTCAAATATAAACTGCTCAGATTCGCAAGTTGACCTAATCCTTCCACGCTTTGTAACTTATTATTTCTCAAATCTAAACTGCTTAGGTTTTCAAGCTGCCCTAATCCTTCCACGCTTTGTAATGAGTTACTTCTCAAATCTAAATGGCTCAGATTCTGAAGTTGCCCTAATCCCTCCGCACTTTGTAACTCACTATTTCTCAAATATAAACGGCTCAGATTCTGAAGTTGCTCTAATCCCTCCACGCTTTTCAATGAATTAAAACTTAAATACAAACTGCTCAGACACTCAAGCTGCGTTAATCCTTCTACGCTTTGTAACAAGTTATTTCTCAAATCTAAACTGCTCAGATTCTGAAGCTGTCCTAATCCTTCCACACTTTGTAACTTATTATCGCTCAAGTATAAACTACTTAGATTCTGAAGCTGCCCTAATCCTTCCACGCTTTGTAACGAGTTATCGCTCAAATCTAAATTACTCAGATTTTGAAGTTGCCCCAATCCTTCCATGCTTTGTAACGAGTTATTGCTCAAATCTAAATTGCTCAGATTCTGAAGTTGCCCTAATCCTTTCGCGCTTTTTAATTGATTAAAGCTCAAATATAAGTTGCCCAGATGCTTAAGCTGTCCTAATCCCTTCGTACTTTGCAACAGATTAGAACTTAAATATAAACTGCTCAAATTCTCAAGCTGCCCTAATTCTTCCACGCTTTTTAACGAATTATCGCTCAAATCTAAACTGCTCAGATTCTCAAGCTGTCCTAATCCTTCCACGCTTTGTAACAAGTTATCGCTCAAATCTAAACTGTTCAGATTCTCAAGCTGCTCTAATTCTTCCACACTTTGTAACGAGTTAGAGCCCAAATCTAAACGGCTTAGATGCTCAAGTTGCCCCAATCCTTCCACGCTTTGTAACGAGTTAGAGCTCAAATCTAAACGGCTCAGATTCTTAAGCTGCCCTAATCCTTCCACGCTTTGTAACGAGTTATTTTTCAAATCTAAACTGCTCAGATTCTCAAGCGTCCTTAATCCTTCCACGCTTTTCAATTGATTAAAGCTTAAATCTAAATAGCTCAGATTCTCAAGCTGCCCTAATCCTTCCACGCTTTGTAACAAGTTATTTCTCAAATCTAAATAGCTCAGATGCTTAAGTTGTTCTAATCCTTCCACACTTTGTAACTCACTATTTCTCAAATATAAATGGCTCAGATACTTAAGCTGTTCTAATCCTTCTATGCTTTGTAACAAGTTATTTCTTAAATCTAAACGGCTCAGATGCTTAAGCTGCCCTAATTCCTTCACGCTTTGTAATCTATTACGACCCAAATCTAAACAGCTCAGATGCTCAAGTTGTTCTAATCCTTCTACGCTTTGCAATCTATTACGGCTCAAATTTAAACGGCTCAGATTTTTTAATTTCAAAACCCAGTCAGGAATGCTATCAAGTCGATGATTGCTAATATCCAAAAGTTCTAAATGAGGAAAATCAAAAATCCCATCTGGTGCATCATAAGAAAATAAGGTCAATTTTAAACCAACAATGTTTTCAGGCGGTAAATCTAACTTTTTAAAATCCGCATAATGCACAATCAAACCCGATACATCTGCCACCTGCCGCAATGGATTACCACGCAAATCAAGCCGTTTTAAATGAGTTAATTGCTGAATTTCATCAGGGACAATTTGAATCGCATTATTGGTTAAAATGAGTTGTTCTAAATGACTAAGCTGATAAACTTCGGGCGGGATTATCGGTAAATACAAGTCACCATGATTTGTTAAATCCAAAGACTTGTCTTGCTTTTCTGCACATTGCTGGATTTTATCTAAAATGTCGGGTGGGGTTTTAAAAATACGCATGATGTCATCCTTTAAAATCCAATCCCTGTTTGTTTTAATAATGCTCTGAACCGATTTCTCAAATCAGGACTGGTAGCCCTATGAATTAACTAAGATACTTCAGTTTAAAACTTAGGATTACCAGTGTAGTGTCTTGAAGGATTTTATCAGCGATTAATGGCGGAAATGACGCATTCCAGTAAATACCATCGCCATACCATGCTCATTAGCAGCCGCGATCACCTCTTTATCTCGCATTGAACCACCGGGTTGAATCACCGCTTCAATACCCACTTCTGCCGCAGAATCAATACCATCACGGAATGGGAAAAACGCATCAGATGCCATCACAGCCCCTTTTACAGTTAAATTTTCATCGCCCGCTTTAATCGCTGCAATCCGTGCACTATAAACACGACTCATTTGACCTGCACCGACACCAATAGTCATACCCTCTTTGACATAGACAATCGCATTTGATTTAACAAACTTGCCTACTTTCCACGCAAACAATAAATCTTTCAATTCTTGCTCAGTCGGTTGACGCTCTGTAACCACTTTCAAATCATCTAAACCCACCATGCCCATGTCACGCTCTTGAACTAATAAGCCGCCTGAAACCCGTTTAAAGTCAAAACTCTGCGCTGGACTTGTATCCCATTCGCCACAAGTCATCACACGTACATTCTTTTTCTTTTCTAAAATAGGCAATGCCGCCTCATCAATACTCGGTGCAATAATCACCTCGACAAATTGACGCTCAACAATTGCGGTTGCTGTTTCTGCATCCAACGGGCGATTAAACGCGATAATGCCACCAAATGCTGAAGTCGGATCAGTTTTGAATGCCTTATCATACGCAGTCATAATATTATCCGCTTCCGCCACACCGCATGGATTGGCATGTTTTACAATCACACAAGCAGGTTTGGCATTGAATGATTTCACACATTCTAACGCGGCATCAGCATCTGTTACATTATTGTAAGATAAGGCTTTACCTTGTAATTGAGTGGCCGTAGATAAGCTGGCGGGAGCTGGATTTAATTCAGCATAAAAAGCGGCTTTTTGATGAGGATTTTCACCGTAACGCATAGTTTGGCGTTTTTCAAACTGCATTGATAAATCAGGTGGGAATTGTGCATCATCACTTTCCAAACCACCCAAATAATTGGCAATTGCGCCATCATAACGGGCTGTGTGTGCATAGACTTTTCGTGCTAACAAACGACGGCTTGCTTCAGTCACACTACCTTGATTTGCCTGCATTTCACCTAAGACAATGGCATAATCACTGCTATCAACCACTACCGTCACTGCGGCATGATTCTTCGCTGCTGAACGCAACATTGCAGGCCCACCAATATCAATATTTTCGATAGCGGTCGCTAAATCACAATCAGGCTTAGCAATAGTTTGTCCAAAGGGATATAAATTCACCACCACTAAATCGATTGGATCAATCCCATGTTCAGCCATGACCGCTTCATCTGTACCACGTCGTCCCAATAAACCGCCATGAATTTTAGGATGCAAGGTTTTCACACGACCCGCCATCATTTCTGGGAAACCTGTATAATCAGATACTTCCGTGACAGCGACACCGCTATCAGCTAATAACTTAGCCGTGCCACCTGTGGATAAAATTTCAATATTTTGCTTCGCTAAAGCTTGGGCAAATTCCACAATACCTGTCTTGTCTGACACGCTAATCAAAGCGCGTTGAATGGCTGACATTGGTTGTCTCCCTCGTCAATTCTATTGTTATCGGTTTTTAAACAAACATTTTAACGAGACAGTTACTAATTAACAACTCAGCTTTTTCAAACTATTTTAATTTGGTAATGCTTGGGCTTGAATAAATCAGGATACTATTAAAGATAATGCTATCTATTTAATTATATTTAATAATCAAAGATAAGAATCAATTTTTTGAATTCCCTATTTCTAAATTTAGCATTAAGGTATTAACTTATAAACTTGAGCCATTTTTTCTTGCTAACCTGACTTCAAATAGACATGTTCTAAGAATTAAACGGTGCTCTCAATACTGCTTTCATCATGCTAAAAGAAAAATAAATATGGAATGCGATACTTTTTCATTTGACTTGAAACAGAGTATCTACATGAATCACTCCGTTTATACGTTATGCACCAATTGCAGGCCTTCAGAACCACTTTTAGCTGTGACTTAATACTTCTCCAATTCAGGAATAGTTTCTTGACAGTTGGCCTAGTGAACAATGGTTATGGTGGTTAATGGAGCACAAAATAACCCCTGATTTAAGGATTAAGAAAGACACCCTGATTGAAAAGGATAATGAATCCAAGTCAATTAGAAAAATATTGCAAGGTTATCCAGAAAATAAAATGCGAAGTTTAAAGAATGTCACTGCATGGGGGTATGTTGTTAATATTGAAGCTAAAAAGCCTAGAAACAATAACTATATTATTGTGTTGTCTGCAAACAATACCAATATCATATAAAGCCTATAAATGATGCTGGAATATTGAAACTTTCAGCTAATTTGAAGTCTTGAGGCTTTAACTTGGAATCCACCAATTGTTGTCAAGTACAGAAGTCTGAACCATTGATTTAGAATATAGCAAAACTTACAATACGATTAAAAATGAATTGAACACCGTTTTTTCGATGGCAGATTTTTTGACCAATCCTTATAGTCATAATCGCTTGACTGCCTTAATCACAGAACAGACAGTCTTGAATAAATTAGGCCTTACTTTGATTTTTTAACATGTTTGACCAATCTACGGCGTTTTTGTTCTTGGCGTGGTGTGAGCTCATTGCGTTTGCCTGCAAAAGGATTTTCCCCCTGACGCATTTCCAGCCTAATCGGGGTGCCTGCAAAATCAAATTTTTGCCGTAAGCAATTCATAATATAACGTTTATAAGCAGGTGGTAACGATTCCACTTGATTACCATGAATCACAAATTTGGGCGGGTTACTGCCACCTTGATGCATAAAGCGTAATTTAATCCGACGACCTCGAACTGATGGTGGTTGATGAGCTTCAACCGCATCTTGCAAGATAACATTTAAACGGGAAGTGCTGACTTCTAAAAATGCGGCTTGGTAGGCTTGTTTAATAGTTTTATACAAATTGCCGACACCCGTACCATGCAAAGCAGAAATAAAATGAATCTTTGCAAAATCAACAAAATGCAATTTTCGGCCTAAAGTTACTTTAACCCACTCACGCTCATCTTTTTCCAATCCATCCCACTTATTCACTGCAATCACCAGTGAACGCCCCATATCTAACACATGACCCAGTAAACTGGCATCTTGCTCAGTAGGCCCTTCATGCGCGTCTAAAACCAAAACGACAACATTAGCTTGTTCAATGGCTTTTAATGTTTTAAGCACACTGAATTTTTCAATGGTTTCTGACATTTTTGATTTACGCCGAACACCAGCAGTATCAATTAAAGTGTAATCTTGTCCATCGCGTTCAAAGGGAATAAAAATACTGTCGCGTGTTGTTCCCGGTTGATCGTAAGCAATCACTCGTTCTTCGCCTAAAATCCGGTTCACTAAAGTTGATTTTCCAACATTGGGGCGGCCAACAATCGCCACTTTAATACTATCATCTTGTTCAAGTTCTTCAGCTTCAGGCCAATTCAACTTTGTAAACACGTGATCCATCAAGTCATCAATGCCATGTTTATGCGTAGAAGAAATAGGGTAAGTTTTGCCCCAACCTAAAGCATAAAATTCTGCCATCGCAATGCTGCTTTGCAAGCCATCGGTCTTATTGACCACTAGAAAAGTGGGTTTATTAATCACTCGGAGCTGTTGCGCAATCATTTCATCGGCGGCGGTAAGACCATTTCGACCATCTACGAGAAATAAAATACTATCTGCCTCATCAACGGCTTGCATCACTTGACTGCTGATATGTTCAGCCATGTGATCGGCATCATCAGTCAAGCCTCCTGTATCAATAACCCAATAATCTCTATCGCCAACCCGCCCACGCCCAAATTGGCGATCTCGTGTTAAACCAGATTGATTTGCAACCAGCGCATCCCGAGTACGAGTTAAGACATTAAATAAAGTCGATTTTCCAACATTTGGACGGCCAACAATGGCAATTGTGGGTAGCATAGTATGGTTGCAAGATTGTTATGAATAGAGCTGGAAAAGTTTAGCGGTAACAAAGCATAAAATCAACTTTTTGCTGTTATTTTAAATAGATAATTAGAGTTGCATCTATTATTGATTCATAAAAATACACATTACTTTCTAGCTATATCTCAAATATCGAATCATAAGCACTCATTAACCCATGATAATATTTAACTATAGAAAAATTGTAACTACCTAATTCAATTATTCTAATAGAAAAAAACAAGCAAAAATAATAGACTAGAAAGGTGTTAACCAAGAAATAAACGGACTAAAAGAACAAATAGAAAAGCGGCTACAGAAGCAGAACCGCTTTCAAAATCATCTGCTCCCTTTGATAGGCTATGCATCGCTATCTTAATTACAACCAGTGGGCTGTAAAACTTGTCGATTACCATTAATGGCTTCAATCAGTTTGCCATCTTGCAATGACATGTGTGTTTTCAGTTCTTCTTGTGTATCACTGCCATATTTTAGCAATCCGATTAATTCCAAATCATCACCACGTCGAATCCCTTTGAACTCATAATGACTGGTTACGCCTGATGGCATGGTTTGGATATAATAGTGAACTTCAACAAAGTTTTGATAAAAACTAAGCCTAACACTATAAAAATAATAAAGTTTTTCTCCATTAGATGCTGTTTTATGAGATTGTCCATAAAAACACATTGGAGGTTGTGATAATTCAATGGTCTTTTTGAGGTTTTGATTGGTTATTTCTACCAATTCTCGGCGTGTAATATAACCTTGTTTTTCCACTCGAATCACATATTTCCCCGCTGCTAATACCATATTAGGGCTATAAAGTTGATTAGTAGTCAAAATTTTAACCACTGCATCAGCAGGTTTGACTTCTAAATCTAAAATAAATTGATTCTTTAGTGTAGGTACAGCAAGTGGTTTAGCTCTAGTTTGAGGTGAAAATGAGGACGCTGAAGCTATCACAGGCGGTAGGATCACTTTGAGTTCTATGTCATCGTTAGTGATGTTCACATCATGTTCTTGGCTTATATAGCCGCTGTGGCTCACTAATAATTTATATTTACCGGGGGCTAATAACATATCTTGTTCAAACATATATTTGCTATTTAGAAACTTGATTTTTGCATTACTTGGAATGGTCTCAATGCTCAAACTATATTCATCTGGTAACAGTTCATCATTTGGATGTAAACTAATTTGAATATCAGCAGTGGGATTGGCACTTGATGGATCGGCCTGATTTATTGGGGGAGTGTCCGTGTCATCGCTAATATTGGCACTAGTAGGTTTAGGCTGGTCTAAAGGGACTAAATCAACTTGTTCAAAAATATCAGCATTTTTTAAATTTATCCACTTGCGTAAAGTATGATAACCTTTTGCTTTTACCCGCAAATCATAGACACCTGTTTTCAGTTCAATACCTTGACGAAATTTCGGTTTAATATTCCATATAAAAATTTTAGCATGAGCTTCTTCTGGAAATACATCAATGTATAAACGATGTGTTTCTGGATTAGCATGTACTGTATTCAATGTGGTCAGTAGTAGCATATAAGCAAATAACTTATACATTCTATACCTCCATTTAGTCCCTAAAGCTTTGTTTTAAAATAGCTAAACGTCGGGTTGGGTCTGGCAATTCCAATAATTCTTGACGTTGTGCTAATGAGATGGGCAACAGTTCGGCCAAACGATAACTAACCCAATGTGCATTGGCATAGTCTAACGATATCTGCGGATAAATATTACCTAATTGTTGAATAATTTGCTCTAATAAATCGCCGAAAAACTGATATTCTGCTGTTAGCGTTGCTGAAGCCTCAGAAGGGAATAATTGCACTTTAGCTTCAATAAGTTGATTTTTCTTGGATTCTTGACTCAAAATTTTAAATTTTTGCTGCCCAACCACTTTGATAATCAATAAGTCATTTTCTTCTTTATCCCAATCAATAATTTTAGCGATTGTGCCAATATTATGTGTTAATGCAGCCTCTCCAACCTCATTGCCATCATAAATAAGGCTAATACCAAAAGGTGTATTCTGTTTTAAACACTGACTTACCATTTCTAAGTAACGCGGTTCAAAGATGCGTAATGGCAATAAGCCATCAGGAAAAAGTACGCTGTGTAATGGGAATAGTGGAATTGTGATGATGTCATTCTGCATGTTCACCCCAACGTGGTAGAAGCTGGTGTTCGATAGTGAGATGGTCAAGAATACGTGCCACCACAGTATCAGTGACATCTTGAATTGTTTTCGGCTGATTATAAAATGCGGGACTCGCAGGTAAAATAACCGCGCCTGCCTGAGATAATGTTAGCATATTTTGCAAATGAATTGGCGACAGCGGGGTTTCACGATGTACCAAAATTAATTGTTTACGCTCTTTTAAACTGACATCGGCCGCCCGCTCAATTAGGTTACGGCTTAAGCCATTAGCAATAGAGGCCAAAGAACCACTAGTACAAGGACATATCACCATCGCTCGACTAACGGAGCTTCCACTGGCAATAGGGGCTGTCCATTGCTCTAAATCATAAACATGTAGCCGCTCTGTTTGCGTTGCATATTGCTCTACTAATTGTGCTTTTAAATCTTTGGCTCGACTTGGTAAACTTAAACCCAGCTCCATTTTAATCACAAGTCTTGCAGGCTTGGACAATAGGAAATGCACCGTTTTTCCTGCTAAAAGCAGTTGCTCTAAAAGGCGGATGCCATAAATTGCACCAGATGCGCCCGTCATGGCAAGTGTTATGTTGTCAGACATTTTTAATTAATAATTTAACAGTGGACAATAAACAAACAGTATACCAGCCTTTGAGCCAATAGAGTTGCCGCTATTTGGCTGTAGGACAGGCAGAATCAGGTGAAACCCAGCAAATAAAATAGTCAGGAAATAGCAAAAATAGACAGCATATCTGCAAACTATAGTCGTTTTACTTTAAAGTGATACAGGACTGGCAGTCCAAGACTTTAAAACTGATTGATATTTAAACAACAACAGGATTGCCAGTCCTAACAGCCAAAACGAAATTGACTATAAATCCACCCATTAATGACTACGCATCGTATTCCATTAAATCTTTAAAACGATCTAAAATCATTGTAAAATATTTTTTTGACATTTTTGCGTAACACAAGCTGTTTATTCCTCTTAATATTTTGTACCGAGGATCAAGGCTGTGAAACTGTAAGCAAAGTTTATCAATTACATATTTCGGCCATAACCGCGCAATAAATTAATCAATGGGTCAGGAAATTGATTCGTTTCCATGTCGTGGATTGTAGTATCAACATTATATGAAAGGCGATGAAAATGAATTTTTTTATCTTGTTGGTCATAAATCGCAAATTGCGCCCCTAATTGTCCATTTCGAGGTTGACCTATAGAACCGGGACAAATTAACGCATGGTTTACTTTAGATAAATCAAGGACTTCATCAGTTAAATGTTTATCAATTCGACCTTTGCGCACGTAGCCACCGGGTTGATGGGTATGACCATGAAAACAAATGGGAATCTCTTTGCGTTCTAAAGCATTTAAATTATCTTGATAGGTCATTTCATACACATAGGCATTGAAAAATGTAGGATCAATCGGAGAACCATGCAAAAGCAACCAATTTTCATTATGTAAAATAGGCGGGAGTTCTTCTAACCATGTTTTGTGTTCTTGACTCACTCGCTGATATGTCCAATCTAAAACCCATTTTGCAGTACTAGAAAAACCTTTTTTAAACAGACCTGTAGCCAGCCCATGATCGTGATTACCTTTAATAAGTTCAAACCCTGTTTCTTGTAAACGTTCAATACATTCAGTAGGATGAGGGCCGTAACCAACAATATCGCCAGCAACAATACCATGATTAATATTTTCAGTTTTAAGAAATGAGAGCACCGCATCTAATGCAGGCAAATTGGCATGAACATCGGCTAGAACAGCCACATAACGGGTATTCTGATAGTTGATTTTTTCAACATTTTTTTGCTTAGCAGGGGTTTGTTGTAGTGAATCAATAAAGGTTTGGATTGCCTGTCTTTGTATTTCAGAGGGGAAATAGACATTTTTAATTAATTCAGATAGAACGATAAAATATTGTTTATCTTGATATTGTTTGTAAATTTCATCACGCACAATCAGCCCAAATTGACTTGCAGTATCTTTGCTATTCAGCCATTCAGATGATCGAAAATAAACCCCGACCATGTGTGCGCAAGAATTAAATCTATCCCACATATACACATCATCATCTAAATAATAAACCTCGCCTGCGGCATCTAAACCAAAATTAGAAAGCCCTTCATCAATACGTAAATCAAAGGTTTTTGCCATATAAAAATAATAATGAAAGATTTTCTGCAATACTTTTAGACGGGAATCTATGCTGGTATTTTCATCGCTAAACAATTGATGCACGGGTTGTAAGCGTGGGCAAATATTACCGACTAAGGCGGTTTCTTTTCCTTGTTCATGGGCGACAAACCAAGTTTTGTTAGGATGATGGACTTGATATTTACGTTCTTTTTCTAGTGCTTGCTGAACCCAACGATTGGCAGAAAAAGCCGATAAATTGATTTCGTTATGAATTTTAACCACATGTTGTGTGGAGATATGCACTTGGGTGGAAGGCCGACCTGTAAATGTTTTACCATGTACTAGCTTAGTTTGTTCTTGTTCTAGCAATTGGTTCACATCATGGCTGGCATAAATGCTTTTTTCCCCAATTGCGCCTACAAGGGTAATTTCATAAGACATGCTTATCTCACTTTTTAGTCTTTAAAAATACAGCTAGCTTATCCATCATTGTCAATGTTTGTCACAAATCTCTGATGAGTAACAGCCAATACGCAAGACAGATACATTCAAATCACATTGTTTTTATTCATGATGGCATGGAATATTTACATTTCTGATATTCAGTATATGCCTTGCTTGTTTGCTTAATCGGTGGCGTTTGCCTTTTGTATTATAAGACATCTTTAATATTTGTGAGATAAATCTATTGTGTGGCATCAAGCTAGAAGTTTAGCTCTGAATTTAATCTATTCTGTATAAGATGTTATAAGCCTTCAAAATCCTCCTTAATTTACACCAATAAGCTAGAGCAATGATTAAAATAGAATTTACTATATCAATTCATCTTGGCGAATATATTGATTTTTTGCTGAGATAGAGGCGTATACTTTCTATAGTCATTTTATTCTAAAGTGATACAGGACTGCCAGTCCTAACACATAAACCGAAATTGACTATACATCTTGCTTAAACTTATTTCGACTACATTTTTAGCATAAATAAGTTCACTCAAATCTCACCGATCCAAACAGGGGGAAGTATGCCTGCCTTAACTGTTTTACAAAAATTACAACAACGCATTGTAGAAAAGTTTCCTCCAAGTCAGTCCGATGGTTTACAAATGTTTGCCGCATTATTTTTCTCTGATGTACCCGAGGAAGATATTAGCCAACGTCATCCCAGTGATTTATACGGCATGGTGGTTGATTATTGGCATTTTTTGCAAACAATGGATGATTTACCCAAAGTGCGGGTATTTAATCCACAATTCGAGCAAAACGGCTGGCAATCCACACACAGCATTGTGTCAATTTTAACCGTAGATATGCCTTTTTTGATTGATTCGATTCGTATCGCATTAAATCAACTGGGCTTAACCGTACATTTGACCATTCACCCTACATTGTTATTGAAATACAACGAGCAGAATCAACTGGTTGGTATTGATAGATTAACAGAACAAACTGAAGGCCTTGTTGCATTAATCCATATAGAAATCGATCGGCATACAGAAAAAGAAACTCAGCGTAATACCCAGCAAGCCATTCGAAATGTTTTAGAAGATGTGAGTTTAGTGGTCAATGATCGAGCCACAATGTATGACCAGCTAGAAACGATTCTGGAACAATTAGAGCAAAAACCCCCGCCGTTAGAAAAGCATGAAATTGTTGAAACTCACGCCTTTTTGCGTTGGTTGCAAGCCAAGCATTTTACCTTTTTAGGGTTTCGAGAATATAAGCTGGTCAAAGAACAGGATACATATCAGTTAAAGGTTGCAGCGGATTCAGGGCTGGGTATTTTACGCAATACGAATGCTTCATTTTCCAGTAGTTTTGCTGAATTACCGAATACTATTCGACAAGTTGCGGCAAAACCCAGTTTATTGTTATTAAACAAAGCCAGTTCACGCGCAACAGTGCATCGCCCGAGTTATATGGATTATATTGGCATTAAGAAAATCAACCAACAAGGTGAAGTGGTTGGCGAATATCGATTTTTAGGTTTATATACCGCATCTGTTTATCATCTTAGCACCACGCATATTCCATTGTTACATAAAAAAATAAGTAAAGTCATTAAGTTATCTGGTTATCATACTGAAAGCCATCGTGGACAAGCTTTGCTGAATATTTTAGAAAGTTATCCGCGTGATGAATTATTCCAAACAGATGTTGAAACTTTATCTAATATCAGTTTAGGTATTTTACAACTTCAGGAAAGACAACGAGTTAAGCTGTTTGTACGCCCTGATGAATTTGGACGTTTTATTTCATGTTTGGTATTTGCACCGCGTGAACGTTATGACACTAAAATCCGCCAACAAATGCAGGATGTGTTACTGGAAGCATTTAACGGGCTGAGTGTTGAATTTACGGTTAATGTCTCAGAATCGATTCTTGCCCAAATCCATTTTATTGTCCGAACTCATGCAGGCAGTTGCTTTGATTGTAAATTAGCTGAAATTGAAGCCCGTTTAGCTGAAATCACTCAAGCGTGGACAGACAGTTTGTATGACACCTTGTTAGAGCATTTGGGTGAAGAACGCGGCACAAAACTGTATCACCGTTATCAAGACAGTTTTCCTACCGTGTATCAAGAGGATTTCACTGCTCGCCATGCCTTGTTAGATATTGAAAAAATGGAATCATTGGGCGATGAGAATGCGCTGGAAATGACGTTGTATCGTCCGTTGGAAAGTGTGAACGGGTCGTTGCGGTTCAAATTATTCCATTCTCAAGGACAAATTTCATTGTCTCGCTTATTGCCAATTTTGGAAAATATGGGCGTGGTGGTGATGAGTGAGCGTAATTATGAAATCAAGTTGGCTAAAACCTCAATTTGGATTCAAGAGCTGATTTTATCGCACGACTCAAAGCAAACCATTGATTTAAACGAACTGAAATCGATATTTCAACAGACCTTTGCCAAAGTATGGCGACAAGAAGTCGCAAACGATGGTTTCAATTATTTGGTGCTCAAAGCGCAATTGAATTGGCGTGATATTATCGTTTTTCGGGCGTATTACAAATATATTCAACAAATTGGCGCGACATTCAGTGCAAAATATACCCAGAATACTTTAGCTCATCATCCTGATATTGCGCGTTTATTACTCAATATATTCCACGTCCGATTTAATCCGATTGGTCGCCAAACCGCTGAGGACAACGCAGCTCGTGATAAAGAATTGCAAAGCCTGCTAGACAAAATTGAACAAAGTTTAGATAGCGTTGAAAGTTTAGACGAAGACCGTATTTTAAGACGTTTTCTATCGGTGATTATGGCAACCATACGCACCAATTATTTTCAGTTGGATGCGGGTAAAAAGCCAAAATCTTACGTGTCATTTAAGTTTGATTCACAGCAAATTCCTGATATGCCAGAGCCTAAGCCGCTGTACGAAATTTTCGTATATTCTCCGCAAGTTGAAGGGGTGCATTTACGTGGTGGCAAAGTGGCGCGGGGCGGTTTGCGTTGGTCGGATCGGCGGGAAGATTTCCGCACTGAGATTTTAGGTTTAGTGAAAGCCCAAATGGTTAAAAATGCCGTCATTGTGCCTGTGGGTTCAAAAGGCGGTTTTGTGGCTAAGAAACTCGGTAAAAATAGCAGCCGTGAAGAGATACAAAAACAAGGGATTGAATGCTATAAAACTTTTATTCGTGGCTTGTTAGATGTCACTGATAATTTAGTCGACAATCATATTGTGCCGCCCGTTGATGTGATTCGGCATGATGAGGATGACCCGTATTTGGTGGTGGCAGCGGATAAAGGAACGGCGACGTTTTCCGACATTGCGAATAGTATCGCGAAAGATTACGGCTTTTGGCTGGATGATGCGTTTGCCTCAGGTGGTTCGGCAGGTTATGACCATAAAAAAATGGGGATTACTGCGCGCGGGGCTTGGGAATCAGTGAAACGCCATTTTCGCCACCTTGGAGTGGATACCCAGAATCAAGATTTTACTGTGATTGGGGTCGGCGATATGTCAGGGGACGTATTTGGCAATGGGATGTTATTGTCACCACATATTAAATTACAAGCGGCATTCAATCATTTACATATTTTTGTTGATCCCAAACCAGACCCAAAAACCAGCTTTGCTGAACGTCAGCGTTTATTTGAGTTACCGCGTTCTACATGGGCGGATTACAATTCGACGTTAGTATCAAAAGGTGGCGGTGTTTTTGCGCGTAATGCCAAAGCCATTGTATTAAGTCATGAAATGCAGAAAATGTTGGGTGTATCTCATTATTCCATGACACCGAATGAACTAATTAGAACTTTGCTATGTGCGCCTGTGGATTTATTGTGGAATGGTGGAATTGGCACGTATGTGAAATCAGAAGCCGAGCATCATGCTGATGTGGGTGATAAAACCAATGATAATGTGCGAGTCGATGGGCAAGATTTACGCTGCAAAGTGGTGGGTGAAGGCGGCAATTTAGGTTTTACCCAATTAGGGCGGATTGAATATGCCTTAAATGGTGGGCGAATTTATACTGATGCGGTTGATAATTCTGCAGGGGTGGATTGTTCCGATCATGAAGTGAATATCAAAATTTTGCTCAATGCGGTGGTGGCAAATCAGGATATGACCTTGAAACAGCGTAATGCGTTGCTGGTTGAAATGACTGATGATGTGGCTAAATTGGTGTTGCGGGATAATTATTTACAAACCCAAGCAGTGAGTTTACCTTTATCAATTGGCGGCCAATTATTGGATGTACAAAGCCGTTTTATGCAGTTTTTAGAGCATCAAGTGAATTTAGATCGGGAATTGGAATTTTTACCTAATGATAAAGCAATTCAAGCCCGACGCAAAAATCAACAAGGTTTAACCTCACCTGAAATTTCGGTGCTATTGGCGTACAGCAAAATTTATTTATATCAAGCTTTGCTCGCTTCTGATTTAGTTGATGATGGGTATTTGCAGAATTTGCTTCATGTTTATTTCCCTCAGCCATTACCTCAACGTTATACCCAGCAAATAAGCCAACATCGTTTGCAACGTGAAATTATCGCCACGTATTTGGTCAATGTGGTGGTGAATTATGGCGGCAATGAATTTATTTTTATTTTACAAGAGGAAACAGGTTTAACTGTAGCACAGCTTGTCCATGCGTATGTGGTGAGTTGGCAGGTGTTCAGCATGGCTGATTTATGGGCTGAAATGGAAGCATTAGATAATCAAGTCGCTAATGAAGTGCAAATGGCAATGATGTTGGATACACGCAAATTATTAGAGCGGGCCACTCGTTGGTTATTGCGTAATCCTCATGCTGATTTGGATATTGCTGAAACCGTGGATTATTTCAAATCAGGTGTGAATCAGTTGGCGGAAAACCTGTGGCAGTTTATGAGCCCGCATGATAAGCAAGGCGTTGAGCAAGTTGCACAAAATTGGACAGAGAAAGGTGTACCCGAAGCTTTGGCGAAAAAAATAGCAAGCTTGACCGTATGGCTGTCAGCATTGGATGTGGTCGATGTGGCGAATGAAACTCAAGAAGATTTATTAACTGTGACCGAGGTGCATTTCAGTTTGGGTACGCAATTAAAATTGCATTGGTTACGCGACCAAATTAGCACTTTGCCACGTCAAAATCGCTGGGAATCTTTGTCTCGTTCCGCATTGCGTGATGAACTCTATAAAACCCATCGTCATTTAACCATGCAGGTATTGCAAAGTGTTCAGCATGATAATATACAACAACGGGTTGAATTATGGTTGACTGAAAATCAAGCTGCGATTGAGCGTAGTGTACACATTTTTACTGAATTACAAGCGGTTGAAAAACCCGATTTATCTATGTTATCAGTTGCTTTACGTGAGGTGGGGCGTTTGGGTTAAATATGAGCAATGGCTTTGCAGCTATGATTAAATAAAAAGAATTTTGGCTTGTGGGAATGCCTTCACGACGCAGGAGGTTTTGATTGCATTCCAACGGTCGGAGGCTATAAAAGAACTAAAAAAAAGAGTCTCAAGCAAACCAATAATTATTGATATTTAATTGTAATTATAGCACTATTTTTTTGCGGGATTACCCAACTGTGGATGCAAAAGAATAACTATTCTTCTTTCCTCTAGTACAATTTGGATATGAATTGAATGAATTAGAGTCTTTAGCTCCATTTCAAGAGAGGCTTGTAAGTTTTTTTAAGTTCACGATGCCAACAATAGCATCACTATTGCTATGTTTAATATCATGCTCATATTGCAAATAATACCTGTCATTAAATCTTGCTTGACGCGTTTCCTTAGCAAAAAAGTTTCTATTCGCTCCATTGACTACAACTTAATACTTGCCTCGTCATTTTCTTGCTTCTTTCTCTTATATTTTACAACCTCATCAGTTTCTAAATTTGGTAGTGCTATCAAAAAACTCAATTATTAACAGCCAAGTTGAGTTGGTTTTCTGATGGTTTTATCCATTGCTCAGGATTTTGCTCTGCAACTTGAATTTGTGCTATGAGATTTGGATTATTAAGTATATATTGTGTTTCAGATAAAGATTCTTTTTGTTTAAATTTTATGAATTCAATAAATTGCAAAACTTCTTGAGCGTTGTCTGGTGATAATTGTAAAGATTGTTGATAAATCTGTTCTACATAAGTATTCATGGTACGCACCCATAAATTGAATTAAAGAAGATAGTGACAATAATTTTAGCAGGTTTCAACATAATTGAAGTCTTGTTCAAAAATCAAACCTACCATCCAAACCCATAACCATCTACAATTACATGACATTGGAATATTTATATGGAAGGAGCTTGATATGCAAATAGTCTCACAATTACCTGATGCTTTGGTTGAAGAGGTGAAACAGTATATTTCTTTAGAAAATCAATCTGAGGCATTGGTAAAAATTATTCAAGACTGGATAAGATATAAAAAAATTCAAGAGCTTAAGGGGCTACGTGGTCAAATACAGTTTGAAGGTGATTTAACTGAATTACGAAATATGGACAAACAAAATGGTTTTGATTGATTCTTCTGTGTGGATTGATTTTTTTCGTGCAAAAACAACAAACATTGATGATACTGTGAAAAAAGATTTAGCATTATTTTATAATTCTTGATATAATCAAAAGGATTAAAGTGCGTTTAGACTAGCGATTAGGATTAGTGATACAGGCTCGACTCCTGTGCAACTTACTTTTTTCATAGTTATCATTACTTTGTTGATTGTTTTTTCTTATGTAAAAAATAGTCTGCTGGCAACACCAAGATCAGAGCACAATTCTGATAAGGAGGGTAGCATTATGAGAAAGTTGAAAATATTAGTAGCTTCAGTAGTTGAAGTAGCATCTAACTTATGTATTTTGTCCATGGATGGATCGCTAATCTAAGTGCATTTAATTTCTAAGCAAACTCAATTCTCAGTGTTTTACCTACCGCATGTGCAACCCGTTCTAAAACTTCAATCGTGATACCCGTATTATCAGGATCAAGAATCCTATCTAACTGAGAACGACTTGTATTCAGTTGTTTTGCCAAACTTGTTTTGGTGATTTGCTTTTCCTGCATAATATCAGCTAACTGCAAAGCTAAAAGCCGTTTATGCACATTTGTAGAAACTTGTTCCAAAATATCTTCTTGCTCAAGAAAATCATCAAAATCACTACCAGTATATTGATTTGTCATTTTAGACCTCAGGAATTAGATTAGTTATTCATAATGTGTCCACATCCTCAACACATGTACTGTTTTTTCTTTTTCCGCCACGCGATAAATCAATCGATGTTGAATATTAATGCGCCGAGCATAGAAACCTTTTAAATTTCCAACAAGCTTTTCATAAGAAGGAGGGTTCTGAAAAGGGTCTATTGCTAGAATATGTAGGAGCTTTTCAGCTTGGACTTTGTAGCCAGCGCGTGAGATTTTTTTAGCATCTTTAACTGCTTGACGGCTTAAAATAACTTTCCAGCTCACCAATCTAAATCCTCTAAACATGTACCTTGCTCTAATGGTTCAGCCGCTGCTTCATGAATACTTTCAACCATATTAGGTATTTGATTTAAAAATAAAGTTTCTTCAATTGCTCGCCAGTCAGAGGCACTGATAATGACAAAGTTCTCACTGTCATGTTGATTTACATGTAATATTTCATGGTTTTCAATACAAGGTTTAATTTCTTGCTGTAAATTTTTTTGTAATTGTATTGCTGTTGTTTGTAGCATCTTTGATTTCCTTTTAATCAACTGCTCAAATTATAGCTTAATACAATGTCGCTTTTACAATTTACATTAGCCCATATTTCAAAACCAAAAATCAAACCTACCATCTAAACCCATAACCATCTACAATCACGGTTCTAATATTCATCACCTGAGGGAACGCCGATGCATTATTTAGGACAAGCCGCACATTCTGAATTTCGGATTCAAAAAATCAAGCAACAAGCCGATGTCGCCGAATTGCAATTAAGCACTCGTTATATTTATTTCCTTGAAGTTGAGGGGGAATTGAGTGAAGAACATGACCAGCATTTAAAAGAGCTACTCCATGTCGACGACGAAGCAGAACAGTTAGCAGAACACATACTGATTGTGATTCCGCGTTTTGGCACAATTTCACCTTGGTCGAGTAAAGCTACTGATCTTGCGGAAATTTGTGGTATCTCACCTGTGAAACGGATTGAACGTGGGATTGTGTGGGAATTCACGGGCGAAGTTGATGAAAGTCACAAGCAAGCTTTAGCGGTGGCGATTCATGACCGTATGACAGAAACCGTGATTGAAAATATTGCCGATAACGAAGGTTTATTTAAACACGATGCCCCGCGCCCATTAAACGTGATTCCATTGTTGGCGCAAGGCAAGCAAGCCTTAATTGATGCCAATAGCCAATATGGTTTAGCCTTATCAGAAGACGAAATTGATTATTTGGTCGAAAACTTCACCCAATTAAAACGCGATCCAACTGATGCCGAATTGATGATGTTTGCACAAGCCAACTCGGAACATTGTCGCCACAAAATTTTTAATGCAGATTGGACAATTGACGGGAAAGCGCAAGACAGCTCTTTATTCGGCATGATTCGTCAGACTCATGAAAAAAATCCAAACAAAGTTTTATCTGCTTATCACGACAATGCGGCGGTGATGGAAGGTTATCCCGTTAAAGGATTAATTCCCGATACCGAGCATCATTATCAAGAGCAAAAACAAGATAATGCGATTTTGATGAAAGTCGAAACCCATAACCATCCAACTGCGATTTCTCCATTTGCAGGGGCAGCAACAGGTTCGGGTGGCGAGATTCGTGACGAAAGCGCAACAGGACGTGGTGCAAAACCTAAAGCGGGTTTAGTTGGCTATTCAGTGTCTAACTTATTGATTCCAGACGCGCCACAGCCTTGGGAAACCGATTATGGCAAACCTGAGCGCATCGTATCCGCTTTGGACATTATGATAGAAGCCCCGATTGGTGCAAGTCGCTTTAACAACGAATTTGGACGCGCTGCATTAGGCGGTTATTTCCGTAGCTTTGAACAAGATTTTAATGGCAAACGTCGCGGCTATCACAAACCAATTATGATTGCAGGCGGCATAGGCAATATTCAGTCACAACAGGTTGATAAAAAACAAATTCCAGCAGGTTCTAAATTAATTGTACTCGGCGGGGCTTCAATGTTGATTGGCTTGGGTGGTGGTGCAGCGTCTTCAATGGCGACAGGTCACAGTGATGCCGCGTTAGATTTTGCCTCGGTGCAGCGCGATAATCCTGAAATGCAACGTCGATGTCAGGAAGTGATTGATGGCTGTTGGCGATTGGGTGAAGACAATCCGATTTTATCGATTCACGATGTCGGTGCGGGCGGTTTGTCCAATGCCTTGCCTGAATTGGTTCATCAAAGTGAAAAAGGCGCGACCTTTGATTTAAATAAAATTCCACGTGCCGATACCAGTTTGTCGCCAATGGAATTATGGAGCAATGAATCTCAAGAGCGTTATGTGTTGGCGATTGCGCCTGAAAGCATTGAATTATTTGAGAAACTTTGTCAGCGTGAATGTTGTCCGTATGCGATTGTCGGTGAAGCCACTGACGCGCAACAATTGGTTTTAACCGATGAACAAACCAAAGCGGTTGATATGCCGATGTCCGTTTTATTGGGCAAAACCCCGAAATTGCACCGCGATGTCAGTCATGCACCTGCTCCTGAAAAGTCTGATTTAGACAAAATTCCTGATTTAACCGAAGCTGCAATGCGCGTACTCAGTCATCCAACTGTTGCCGATAAGCAATTTTTAATTACGATTGGCGATCGTTCTGTTGGTGGTTTGACTGTGCGTGACCAGCTTGTCGGGCCTTGGCAAGTCGCGGTGGCAGATTGTGCGGTGACGGCGAGCAGTTTCCACAGTGACACGGGTGAAGCAATGGCGATGGGTGAACGCACTCCGTTGGCATTATTAAACGCGCCTGCATCGGGTCGGATGGCAATCGGCGAAGCATTGACCAACTTGGCAGCGGCAAAAGTCGACAAGCTCAACGACATTGTTTTATCAGCCAATTGGATGGCGGCGTGTGGTCAAGAAGGTGAGGACGCGGCGTTATTCGATACAGTCAAATCCATCACTCAAGACATTTGCATCAAGCTCGGCATCAATATTCCCGTGGGCAAAGACTCATTATCAATGCACACCCAATGGCAAGACGACGGTAAAGACAAAGCCGTAACTGCGCCGTTATCGCTAATCGTGTCGGCATTTGGTCGGGTATCCAATATCCACAAAACCATGACTCCACAATTACGTGGCGGTGAAACCTCTTTAATGTTAGTGGATTTGGGACGCGGTAAAAATCGTTTAGGCGGCTCAATCTTGATGCAAAGCTACAAGGCGATGGGCGATAAAACCCCAGATTTGGATAATCCTGAAGATTTAAGTCAGTTTTTCAATGCGATTCAAGAGCTGAATAAACAAGGCAAAATCAAAGCTTATCATGACCGTTCGGACGGTGGTTTGTTTGCCACAGTGTGTGAAATGATGTTTGCTGGTGGTTGTGGTGTGGATTTGCATCTTGAATCATTGGGCAGCGATCATTTAGCCACTTTATTTAGTGAAGAACTCGGCGCGGTGATTGAAGTCAATAATGACGACGTGGACACGGTACAAAATTATTTCATTCAAAACACCCGTTTATCGATTAATACCATCGGCACACCAAACGATACCGATACGTTGAATGTGTATCATCAAGGCATGTTGTTATTGAGCAATCCACGGGTGGATTTACGTCAAACGTGGAGCAAAACCAGTTACGAAATCCGTAAATTACGTGATAACCCACAATCTGCACAACAAGAATATGATGCTTTAGCCAATCCAAAAGACACGGGTTTATTCCTGCATACCACGTTTAAATTACAAGCCCCTGCGGTGAATACGGCGCGACCTAAAATTGCGATTTTGCGTGAACAAGGCGTGAATGGTCAGTTAGAAGTGGCGGCGGCGTTTACTCATGCAGGCTTTGAATGTGTCGATGTGCATACCAGTGATATTTTAGCGGGTCGCATGAGCTTGTCACAATTCAAAGGATTGGTTGCTTGCGGCGGCTTTTCATATGGTGATGTGTTGGGTGCTGGCGGCGGCTGGGCAAAATCGATTTTATACAACGAACGCGCAAAAGCTGAATTTCAAGCCTTTTTCCACCGTGAAGATACCTTTGGTTTAGGCGTGTGTAACGGTTGTCAAATGTTGGCGCAACTGAAAAGCTTAATCCCAAGCGCGGATTTATGGCCTGAATTTGTCACCAATAAATCAGAGCAATTTGAAGCACGTTTGTCGATGGCATACATTGATTTTTCACCATCGATTTTATTGAAAGACATGGTGGGGTCAAAAATTCCGATTGTGGTATCACATGGAGAAGGTCGGATTGAGACATTCGGCAAAGACAACGAGTTGATTTCTTCTGCGATAATGACGGGTACGATTGCGATGAAATATGTGGATAACGATGGACAAATGACTGAGCATTATCCTGCTAATCCAAATGGCTCGTTAATGGGTATTGCAGGGATGTCTAATTTAGATGGACGCTTCACGATTATGATGCCTCATCCTGAACGTATTTTCTTGACTTCACAGCTTTCTTACTTGCCTGAAACATGGACAGAAAAAGAAAGTCCGTGGATGCAAATGTTCTGGAATGCACGGCGTTGGGTTGGGTAGTTTGTACTAAACTGAGAGGCATGAGCTTTGGCTTGTGCCTCTTTTAAATTTATATGGTTAAAAATACAATAGAGCGAATATTTATATGACAAGGAATGTTCGATGACAATTAATTATCATCTAAACGAATTATCTGCTTCTGAGTTTGAAGATTTAGTTGTCCATATTTGTTTGGATATTTTAGGGCAAGGTACAAATTCATTTGCAGCAGGGCGTGATGGTGGACGAGATGCAACATTTGAAGGTACAGCAAACCGTTTTCCAAGTGAGTCAGAGTCAGAATCAGCAAAAGGTAAATTCGTTATTCAAGCAAAACATACTGCTTCTCCCATTGCATCTTGTTCTGACCGTGAATTTAACAGTATTTTAAAAAAAGAAATTCCTAAAATAAAAAAACTGTTCCAAAGTAATGAATTAGAAAATTATTTATTGTTTACGAATAGAAAGTTAACAGGTGACAAAGCAACAGAATTAACTCAATATTTGAAAGAACAAACAAATGTCACAAATGTTTGGCTGCGGGGAAAAGAAGCTATTGAAAAGTATTTACGGGAAAACTCCAAATTAGTTAGAGATTTAAATTTAAACCGTTTTAGACAGCCATTACAAATTCATCCTGAACAACTAGTTAGCATTATTGACATCTTTTATAATTATTTAGATGAACAAGAGCTAAAATCTGATATAGACTTAGAATATCTCAATTTAGAACAAAAAAATAAAATCAATGAGTTATCAGAAGAATATTTTGAATATATTAAGGAAAATTCTGAGATATATTTTGATGAGATAAAGAAATTTTTAGAAAAACCAAGAAATAAAAAGCAACGAAACCAGTACCAAGATATAGTGAGCGAGTTAAAGGGTAAATTAATTATTCACCGTGACGAGTTTGGAGTATTTGAAAAAATATTTGAGCACTTATATGA
>JADGDW010000259.1:0-1462 GCA_016744725.1 Candidatus Albibeggiatoa sp. nov. BB20
GAGACAGCAATGCAGCCTTGGGTTATCACTATGGCTATGGCGATTATGGTTTAGTTTATCCTGATGCCAATGGTTATATTCAACCGTGGGATTCAGTGGTTGAAGGCTATAGCGAAAACACATCAATTACAGTAGGAACAACGGGCTGGACATGGTACGAAGGGCAATTATTCACCGCGCCGAATACCAATACTTGGGGTGCAACGCCGATTTTAATTTCTGACAGCAACAGCGGTACAGTGTTATTAGATGATTTTGTGGTCGATGAATATGATGCGGCGGGTAATTTTGTGCGTCGGATTCATGATATTGACCCTGATCCAAAACCAAGCGATTGGTGGATGTTGTACGAAACCCATGCAGCGCGTGCGCCTTTCGTATCTTATACCAACGATTGGTCAGGATTAGCGTTAGATTCGGGTAGCAGTGGTAGCAAAAGCACATCAACAACAGCACATGTTGGCGATAAATCTTTAAGCCTCAACTCCACGTCTGGCAAATATGCGATTAGCAATCAGAAATTAAATTTCTCAATCAAACAAAGTCATCAATACCGTATCAGCGGTTGGGTGCAAGGGACTAATGTTGCAGGTTCAGGTGCAAACTTGGGCTTACGTTGGTTAGGGTTTAAATCTTGGGATACACCGAGACCGTTTACCAAAGCATCTTTAGAAACAGGCTTCTTTGATAACGATGGCTTGCAATTCTATATCAATGCCAATGTGCCTGTGAATATCGGTGAATTCGGTACAGCAGTGGCAAATTTCCAAGATGGGCGCGGCGGATTAGCATGGGTGTCTGATATGTTAGACATTATGGATACTTACGACTTAAATGGTCAATATTTCCATTATCATAGCGCACCGTGGGGGATTTATTCTAATGTATTTGGTTTCCCTAATGCCACGCATCTCAACACGGATTTAGCCAATTTATTTGTCAGTCGTAATTATCGCAGCGGTTTGAATCCAGCAACTTACAGCTTAGATGTGGTTAATGGTAACGGCGATGGCAATTATGCAGAAACCGCACAAATCACAATTACCGCAGATGCTGCACCAACAGGTCAAGTATTTGATGTCTGGACAGGTGACACGGCAGCTTTGGCTGATTCAACTCAATCAATGACCACAGTCACCATGCCAGCAACGGCAATAACTGTGACAGCGACTTATAGAACAGCCTCTCCAATTTTATACACTTTAAGCGTGAATAATGGTAATGGCGACGGTGATTATACCGAAGGCTCTCAAGTCACTGTCACGGCGGATACTGCACCAACAGCTCAAGTGTTCGATACGTGGACAGGCGATACAGGTGTGTTAGCTGACCCAACGCAAGCCACGACTACGGTTACGATGCCAGCGGCAGCAGCCACAATTACGGCAACGTACAAAGCTGATACCCCAACCTTATATACATTGACTGTAAATAGTGGTAGTGGTGACGGTGATTACACGGC
>JADGDW010000259.1:1472-3473 GCA_016744725.1 Candidatus Albibeggiatoa sp. nov. BB20
GCGCAAGTAACTGTGACAGCGGATACAGCACCAACAGGTCAAGAGTTCGATGTGTGGACAGGTGATACAGGTGTGTTAGCTGATCCAGCGCAAGCCATGACCACAGTCACTATGCCAGCATCAGCAGCCACCATTAATGCAACGTATAAAAATACCGCGCCAGCAGGCGGTGCAGATTTACGCATCAGTAGCTTTACCAGCAATAAAACCAGTGTTGCTGTGGGCGAAAGCATTGAGTTTAGTTTTGTCACTGTGAATGATGGCAGCAGCGATGCAACCAATGTCGAAACTACGTTATCTTTACCGTTTGAAGCGGAATGGATTTGGGGTTCTAGCGGTTGTAGCTTAAATCAAGATGGTGATGTGGTATGTGTGATTGGTTCAATTCCAAATGGCAGCCAACGCACGCGCGATGTGGGTGTTCGAGTGATTGACGAATGGGATACAACAGCGACCGTGTATGCGTATGGTGATGAAATTGATCCTGATACCTCAAACAATTCAGACTCAATGGAATTGACTATTGAAAGTGGAGCAGATATGCGGGTGACGATTTCTAAATCTTATCCTAGTGGTGATCCGAGTGTGGGACGGGTTGCAAATTACAAAACCCGAACTTACAACGATGGCCCTTCAGCCGCGCCTAATGCAGTCATGGTGTTTGAGTTGCCAACAGATGGTACGTTACATTCAAAACCTCCCAGTTGCAGCATTAATGGTGACGGTGATGTGGAATGTGGATTTGGTACGCTGAATTCAGGTTCTTATCGCACCCGTACTGTTGGTGTGAGAATGCAAGCCGTGGGTACAACCACGGCGTATACTTCAGTTGAATCGGATGCCGATGATTCAGATTGGGGTAATAACGATGCCAGTTTAGATGTAACGGTTGTGCCTTAACCTAAAATGATGCCTTGTTCCTGCATTTTGCGACTATTTTAGTTGTTTTACAGTTTCAACTTATGGGAATAAGGTATGAACAAACTTTACCTATCATTTACTTTCATCTTCCATTTATATTCATAAGATGTACCCGAAAAACCAAAAGTACACACTTCCATTTCACGTTCGTATGCAAAATGTTAATTAATTTAGAAAAATTATAACTAAAGTAGCATGACTTACAACTTTAGTTGTATTTACTGGAATGTTTTACTATATACGGTCATTGTTTAACTATGTTGTCCTTGTCTGGTCAGTTATCCGTATACATTGAGGAGTATATTAATAGAACAATTGTTAACTGCAAACAAATGCTCGTTAATTATTTGTTATTATTTTGCAAATGGAGTTAATTAAATGTCAATATCACAAAGACTAAGAGAAGAAAGAACTAGATTAGCCCTTAATCAAACTGAGTTTGGAAATGCAGGAGGTGTAACCAAAGAAGCGCAAAGCAATTATGAAAGAGGAAAAAGAAAGCCTGATAGTGACTATTGGTCAAACATAGACAAAATTGGTGCTGATATTCAATATATTCTTACAGGTAGAAAAAGTATAACAAACTATGAAATAAGAGAAAAACATGAAAATACTTATCAATTAAATAGCAAACTTGAAAAGCTTAAGAAAGAACTTGATGAAATTATTCAGATTGTAAAACAAGCTCAATAACCAAAATGGCTTTATCTTTGGAATAGAACCATTTTAAAAATTAGCGAAGCGTGTAATAACGCATATCCAAATAGAAATTTTTAGATAAATCTTTATGGCGGAATTGCTGTAAATAAGACTGCTCAGCATAACGATATTTGAGGGCATGTAATGGGATAGTGTAAAGCTCTGCTGGGTTGTCAGGCTGTCCTCCTACACCTAAAGCAATCCATGCAGACATATTCTTTTGCTCAGAAAAACGATTGTATACTTCAAGCTTATGATCGCCATCCATAATATCAACTTTTTGTTTATTTCCATGTATAAGGTTAAAACCTTCGCCTTTCAGGCGAACAGATTTATCTCCCTAAACTCAAGAATGGCTTATAATATGAGAGATGGAATACA
>JADGDW010000110.1 GCA_016744725.1 Candidatus Albibeggiatoa sp. nov. BB20
CATAGAATTACTATTCTGTAAAATATGTTTTTATATCATTCATTATCAATTCATTAAATTAACTCATAATGATTGGCACTATATTTTGCATGACTACCATTTTTCTTTAGCTTACTCCCAAGCTCAGCTTGGGAGTGTATGCACAAGAAGCTCTGCTTCGAGGATATTAATACATCAAGCAGAGCTTGATAGGCAGGCATTACCAAATAAAATTTGGTAACGAACTAAAACATGTTCATAGATACTTCGCCCGTTTTTTCTGTCATTTTTTATTTTTTTATTTCAGATAAAGCCTGTTGCATGGTTTGTATACGGGTTTCAAACTTATGCATATCCTTTTGGCATTCATCAAGTTTTAATTCCATAGCCTCTAAAAAATCATCCTTATAATCATTAGGATTTATTTTTTTAGAACTCCCTATAAGGACGTAATTAATATCTACACCCGCTTTTGCTATAAGAGCTAAATAGTCAGCATCTGGCTTAGTTTGATTATTTTCATAACTAGACTGAGTAGGTCTTGTAACCTTGCCAATCTCAGCTATTTGGGCTTGATTCATTTTTAATCTTTTCCGTTCTTTAATTAACCGTTCGCCAATCGTAAGCATTTATTTTCCATTTTTTATGTAAAATATATTTACATGTAGAGTTATTTTATATATGATTATGTGTAAGTTGTAATAAGGCAGAGTAAGCAGTAAAAATTTAAGATAAAGCAAGAGGCAATATTTCTAATCTATTAAGACATTAATAAAATGCACTAAGACAACATAGTTCACACTAATAAAAGAAACAATTATACATGCTGAATGGATACTAAAAGCATAGTCAGTAGCTAAATAATTTTTAAGAAGAGAATAACCATGCAAAATGCTTCTAAACCAGCTTATTGGGAAATCATTAATAATTCTCTTTGGAAACAGCAAAATATTATTGAGTTTATAGATGAAACATTAAGTGATTTGTATTTAAGTGAAAATCCTGATTGTTTAAAAGCAGCAGAAAACCGCTTGACTGCTATTGAAATGTTGGTTGATGGTTTGAAAGGAGAACTCCGTAATATCATTCCATTGATTCAAAACAAAAGAGATGAATTATAAAGAGTGTCAACTTTCCCCCGTTCTGCCAAAATAAATACAGTTCATCTTAGTATGGCACGGTAGGTTGATAGCTTACTCCTAAGCTCAGGAATGTATGTACGAAGCTCTGCTTCAAGGATATTAATACATCAAGCAGAGCTTGATAGACAGGTATCCCCAAAGAGACTTTGGTAACGAGCTATTTGGGCAATATCTGGATTAAATATTCCCACGCACAGAAGCATGGGAACAATGAGTAAAATTAATTATCCCGTCTAAACACATGACTGCGAGAAGTCGCCAATCTATCCCACCCCGGACGATGTTCTAAACAGGTTTTTTGAATATTCACCAACACCGTATTATAAGCAAAAGCACCCGCTGGACTTGGATTATCATCGGTTAAAAAGTCAGGATTACCTGCTCTATCAACCCCGTTTTCATCTAAATCCATCCAAACACCCTCATGCAATACTGCCACTCCGGGCATACAACGCTGAGTCACATACACTGGTACAACCACTTTGCCACGATCATTGTAAACCTCAACTGTATCACCTGTTTTTAAACCTAATTTCATTGCATCACTGGCATTCATCGTGACTTCTTGCTCATAAGTTTCACGCAAAATCGCAATATTATTGAAGATCGAATGAGTACGCCAACGTGGATGCGGGCTGATTAAATGGAATGGATGCTTTTTGGTTTTCTCGCTGCCAAGATATTCCCATGGCTCAATCCATTTTGGAATTGCAGGAATATAATGACCATAAGAGGTTTTCGTCCAATCGGTGTATTTTGCCAATTTAGACGAGAAAATCTCAATTTTGCCAGATGGCGTACTCCACGGCACACCTTTTTCCACATTATCCTGAAACGCAACGTGTGGGCGATCTAACTTAAATTTGTAAATCCCAGTTTTCTTAAACTCTTCCCAAGGCATCTCAACATGTTGATGGTGCATAACTTTATTTTCCCACCAATCTTTGAGAAATTTCTCATCCACTGCATCATTGTCAAAAAAGTAATTACGTTCAGCTTTGGGATTATATTTTTCACCAAATCCAAGACGATATGCAAGCTCTGTGAAAATTTGTAAATCCGTTTTACTTTCGCCCATTGGTTCAATGACTTTGGGACGATGAATGTAATAATGTCCTTTATACCAAGGCAATGCCACATCATGGCGTTCAAAATGAGTTGAAACAGGGAATAGCACATCTGACCATAAACCCGATGGCGTAATCGTCGAATCCATACAAACCACTAAGTCTAATTTGTGAATCGCTTGGATTTCTTTATTAATATTAGTCAGTTGATTGAACCAATCTGAGCCTTGCCAGAAAATCCCCTTAATATTAGGAATTTGCCCATCGGTATCATCACTGCGCGGCCATAAGCCAATATCTTCGCGCTTCACATTGGGATAATTCAGCACACAATGCGCCCAACGATCCGATTTAATCGATTGATACCAAATGTTTTTATTTTCATCATAAGGATAGGCGACCGATTCCGCGTGCCAACCTTTGCCCACGCCTTCAGCACAACCACCGATAACCCCGATATTGCCCGTCATCGCTTGCAATGCCGCTGCCATCCGATTGTATTGTTCGCCATATGCATTACGCCCCGGTGCCCAAGAGGCTTTTAACGCCGCAGGCTTGGTGGTCGCATACATATCGGCTAATTTCTTAATATCTTCAGCAGAGACACCACAGATTTCCGCTGCCCATTCAGGGGTTTTAGGCTGTCCGTCTGATTTACCTAAAATGTAATCTTTGAAATTTTCTTGATCGCTCGCCCAATCTGGCATTGTTGATGCGTCCATGCCTTGCACGAATTTGTTAATAAAATCTTGATCTTGCAAATTATTCGCAAAAATATAATGTGCCATTCCCGCCATCATCGCTGCATCGGTATTGGGTCGAATCGGAATCCACCACGCATCATAACTGGATGCAGAATCAGTATGTTGTGGATCAATAATAACGAATTTACAGCCACGTTGTTTGGCTAAGCGCATGTAATAAAAGGTGTTGCCGCCATGGAAAGTATAGGCAGGATTCCAGCCCCACATGATAATCAGTTTGGAATGGGCAAAGGTATCATCTTCATTGCCATCGTGAATTGTGCCAAAAGTCATACGCGAGCTAAAAGTGGTCGCTTGATAAGAAGGCACAGACCATGAATTAGTACGACAGCCAAACATGCCTAAAAACCGTCCCAACAATCCTTCAATTTGATCTGATTTATGCAACACACCCCATGACGCGCCTGCATAACTTTGGTCTAATAATGCGGTATTGCCATAAGTGGCTTTGATATATTCCATTTTTTCTGCGACAAAACTGAGGGCTTCTTCCCAACTGGCACGACGAAATTTACCTTCACCACGCGCTCCGACGCGCATCATGGGGTATAACAAACGTTCTTGGGAATAAATCCGATGTCGATAGGAACGCCCGCGCAAACAGGCACGTAATTGTGGTTCTTCTTCAGTATCTTTGCCGTATTCGCCACCTTTTTGGTAACGTCCATCATCGGTTGATAAGCGCACAATCACATCATTTTTTTTATGTGCAATCAACGCGTGACGTGAACCGCAGTTATGAGCACAACTGGTGACAATGGTTTCTAATTCATCATCTTTTGGATAAGGCTCATACGCATAGGCTTGAGTTTTGCTTGAAATTAGACCAGCAGATAGGGCAGTTGAGGTCAGTGCGGTGGTTTTGAGGAAATTACGGCGGTTTAGGTTTAAATGTGTTTGTAGTTCTTTTATATCCATTCCCTGGCTCCATACGTTAAAAAAGGTCTCTAACTCGTGCAGCTAGAGACCTTAACATTTCAATGATGACCTACAGAGGTTATTACCATGTAATGGTTACTGTCAGCAATTCGTAGACCATTCAAATGAATTTAAACTATCAGTTTGAATTTTAAGGTTTTTTATGTTTTTATATTTGTAATGTTAAATAAATTATCTGCCATTTTGGCAGTTATTTTTGATTTGTTGATTTCTTTTTAAACATAAATAAATATGAAACTATAATTAGGCCTTGTTATTTATGGTATTTTTAGACTGAAATTGGAATCTGTCAAATTGGCATGTGAGGGATAATTGAGTGGAATTTGGAATAATGAGACAGACAAGTGTCCGCCCCATCTTAATATTATCTTGGAGGTTCTACTAGTTCAGTAGGATCGTTGGAATTACCATCTGGATTCTCTTGATTGGTATTACTGCCACCAGTATGAGGGTTTTTAGGACTAGTACTTAAAGGAATCGGAGCTTCTTCACCTTCGTGAATAAGGTTAGAGTCTTGGTCTGACATTATTATTCTCCACAATGTTGCTTTTTAAGGAATAGGCTTCTGCTTGACTTTATTTTTTTCTGTATCTCTATTTTTCTATTTCTGTCGCTATCTTTTATATCTTCAGGCAGACTTGGAACTGTGGCATTAAAATAGATACAGTAAGTACTTCGCATGGTCAGTTATCCTTACTAAGTTAATTGCTTGTTCAGTATAACTATCTAATTAATATCTATCAATATCTATCAGCATCACAAAAACAATAAAAAATATTGCTCAGCAACTTAATTTTAATAATTTTAGAGAAAACAGCTTGTCTAGCAACTGGTATAAAAATAAAAATCTGAGTTTATAAAAAATAGTATTAATGTTTACTATTGATAAAAATAGGAAATATAGTCGTTTTATTTTAAAGTGATACGGACTGGCAGTCCTAGATTTCAAAAATCGATTGATATTTAAAGTATAAAAGGACTGCCAGTCCTAACATACAAACCGAAATTGACTATATGATTCAAGGTGGGAATATTCTGTCATTGATGGCTGAGGTTTTAGCCTGAGATTTTTCATAAAGAGCAGCCCAATCTATTTGAACTACTCAATAGAACTTTAGTTCAGTAAAATTTCTTGTTCTTGCTCCTGCTGAATCAAATTCTCATATAATTCAATATAACTTTGTGCGCTATGCTGCCAACTAAAATCTTTGAGCATTCCATTGGTGCGCAATTGTCGCCAAGTCGCTTTATCCCGATAAGTCACTAATGCTTGCTGCACACAACGCAATAATTCATACGCATCTTCACGTTCAAATATAAACCCTGTTGCGGTTCCTGTATCCAAATGGCGTGGCGTAATATCCACGACAGTATCTGCTAGTCCACCTGTATTGCGCACAATTGGCACAGTACCATAACGCATACTATACATTTGATTTAAACCACAGGGCTCAAACCGTGAAGGCATGAGAAAAATATCAGCACTTGATTCAATTTGATGAGCTAATTCTTCATCATAGCCAAAATTCACACTTAAATATCCCACATATTCATCCGCTAAAATTTGCAGACGCTCTTCTAAATCTTTATCACCACTGCCCAATAAAACCAATTGAGCGCCCTCATTGATAATATGCGGAATAATGGGTACAACTAAATCTATACCTTTCTGATGGGTTAAGCGGGTAATCATACCAATCAAGGGGGTTTGTTTTGGACTTTCTAAACCTAAACGTTGGCGCAAAGCACGGGTATTTTTAGCTTTGGAGGAAAAGTTAGTATGAGTATAGTTGCTGATGAGATGAGTATCGGTTTCAGGATTCCATTCTTGCTCATTGATGCCATTCAAAATCCCTGTCAAACGATGTTGGTTATTATTGAGTAAATCATATAAGCCATAACCATAATTAGGGGTTTGAATTTCTCGGGCATAAGTTGGACTGACCGTCGTAATCCAATCTGAATAATATAAACCTGCTTTTAAAAATGACATCAATCCATAATATTCCAGTCCATACATACTGAAACTTTCTTTTGGTAAATGCAACAAATCTACGGCTTCCGCACCGAATACACCTTGATGTGCAAGATTATGCACACTCATCATGGTTTTGGCTTTGGCATACTTGCTGAAATGTAAATAAGCAGGAGCAAGCCCTGTTTGCCAATCATTGCAATGGATAATATTGGGTGTGAAATTAAATAGATGCTCGCCAAATAAAGCGGCGACTTTGGATAATAAGCCAAAACGTAAATGATTATCCTGCCAATCCTCTCCTTCTTCATCTTGATAAGGCCCACCATCTCTGTGATATAACATGGGACAATCAATGACATAAACAGGAATATCCCCACCTAGCATCATGCCTTCTAAAATTCGTATTGGTGGTAAACAATCAAATAGTTGTAAATTTTCTTTCAACGGTTTTAAGCGTAATTGCTCAATCACCGTTTTATACCCAGGTAACAAAATACGTGCATCCACCCCCAAGGACTGCAACGTATAAGGTAAAGCATGGCTAATATCAGCGAGTCCACCTGTCTTAATCACAGGATATGCTTCTGAAGTTGCGAATAATACACGCAATTGTGCCATCACCCTTCTCTCCTCATTCAGTGTAAACAGCCTTTTACAATGGAAAAATAATCATAATCTCAGATTCTAGGATGACAGACTATTTATAGCTTGCAGAACATTCCATAAAACCTTCTTGTTATTTTGTATTGATCCTAAGGCTCATTATTTGTGTCATTTCAGTATATAACAGTTTTCTAAATTCAGAGAAGCAATTCTTCTTTATTAAGGCTCACCCAAGTTGCCTAAATGGGAACTATGAAAGGTTTGCAGTGACTCAATCCTAATTTAGAACTTAATGAATCAGTAATATGATTGCAAAAATTTGGAACATCTTGAGTAATCACCCTTTATTGATAATTCGCCATTTTGATTTAAATTTGAGAGAATGCAGATAGCTTTCAAGTTCTAGGTTTATATGATGAAAGATATAAATGGTATGGAATTATTTATTATATTGATTGTGGCTATTGTGATTACTTATTTAGTGTATCCAACACCAGAAAAATTAAATTGTACCTATGCCGTATGGGTTAAGGATAGTGAAAATAAAGTATTATCAAATGCAAAAGTGACCTATATTTATAATCAGAAGCATTTTTCTGGTTATTTGGATTCAGATGGCTTTTATCGTGCCACAATGACCCATGATGAAAATACCTGCCCAGAAGTGAAGTTAATAGCTGAAAAGGAAGGCTATGAAACTTATACTCGCCAGATTACTCATAATTTGAAACGAATTGAAGAGATTAAGCTCAAGAAGATTGATAAATTAGAGGAAAAATATAATGCACAGCATACAATTTGAGTCTCATATTGATAAACAAAGTTATTTAAAACTGCAACTTCCTAATGAATGGGTAAACCAAGACGTAAATATCGTTGTACTTGAAAAAAAAGCAGAGCCTATTAAACCTCAAAATTTATCAGTTGCATTTGAATTACTAGCAACTATGCCTGAAAATTTTATGCAAACTTGAGTTGTATCAAAATATTGAAATTGAACATCTTCTCATCAATAATTAAAACTAAATAAGAAAATTGAATCATGCTTAAAAGTTATGAAGCCTTGTATGAAAATAATCAATTAAAGTGGTTTGGTGAACAACCTCAAATTGCATCTGCGCGAGTTATAGTAACGATTTTAGAAGAAAAACCAAAAAAGCCATCATTATCTTGCCTCGAATTGGCTCAACGCCATAATATAGTGGGCAATGTAAAAGATGCTCCAACAGATTTGTCTACAAATAAGGCCTATTTAGCTGGTTATGGTAATAAATAATGCCAGTTATTATTGATATAGGTGCGTTACTAGCACTTCTCAGTGAACGAGATAATAGACATGATTGGATAAAACAAATTCTTACTTTTGACAAAGATTTCATTGTCTACCGCCAACATCAAAACCAATCCATTCCTTTACTCATGCCAAATTTGCAATTGTTTTTACAATCGATAACGATTCATTGATAAAAGGCAACCTACTTTGAACGACGAGCAACTACTGCGCTATAGCCGCCAAATTTTACTACCGCAAGTAGATTTTGATGGACAACAAAAATTACTAGATTCAAAACTGCTGATTGTTGGCATGGGTGGTTTAGGCTCACCTGTTGCGATGTACTTAGCTGCTTGTGGTGTTGGACATCTGGTTTTAGTGGATCACGATACGGTAGAACTCTCGAATCTACAACGCCAAATCATTCATACCACTGATCGAATCGGCATCCCTAAAGTTATTTCCGCACAACAAACACTAAACGCACTCAATCCAGAAGTGGAAATCACGACCTATCAAGATAAAATAGAACATATTAGCCAAGACCTCACCAGTATTGATGCCATTATCGACTGTAGTGATAATTTTTCGACACGTTTCACATTGAATATACTGAGCCAACAACACAAAATCCCACTGATTTCAGGTGCAGCGCTACGCTTCCAAGGCCAGCTCAGCAGCTTTTTACCAGCACAAACTGACAGCCCCTGCTACCATTGTCTATATCCTGATATGGAAACTGAGCAGGAAAGTTGCAGTGAGTCTGGAGTTATATCGCCTTTGGTTGGAGTGATTGGCAGCCTGCAAGCAATCGAGACTATCAAAATACTCTTAAACATAGGCAATAATCTGTGTGGTAAACTAATGCTATTTGATGGTTTTACCATGCAATGGCGTACCGTGACACTAGCTAAAGATAATCAGTGTCCTGTGTGCGTAAACAAATAGCTCAGATGATTGGAGGTGTGGGTAATGACTGTCACCGTGAAATTTTTTGCTAGTTTACGTGAAAAAGTGGGGATGGGTTCAGTGCAACTGAGTGCAAATGCACCACTGACTGTTGCACAAGCTTGGTCGCAAGCCTGCAATGAACTCCCGTTGCCTTCTCATGTACTGATGGCTGTGAATATGGAATATGTTGAACCTTCTACGGTTTTGCATGATGGCGATGAAGTCGCCTTTTTCCCACCTGTTACTGGAGGTTAAGCTTGATGAAAGTCGTTGTCACAACAGAACCATTTAACGCATGGGAACAAATTCAAAATTATGAGCACCAGTTGTGTTCGCAAGCCTTACAATGGGGTGCTGTGACAACTTTTGTCGGCACAATGCGTGATTTTAATGAAGGTGATGACGTGCAAGCCATGTTTTTAGAACACTATTCACCAATGACAGAAAACTATTTACGCAAAATCAGTCAAACAGCGATGTATCAATGGGAACTTGTCGATACACTCATTATTCACCGCGTCGGCGAAATTCTCCCACAAGATAATATTGTGCTTGTCGCTGCATGGGCAGCACATCGTGGTACAGCGTATGAAGCCAGCCGCTATTTAATCGAAGAACTCAAACATCATGCCCCGTTTTGGAAACATGAAACTCTCAAAAATGGTGATAAACGTTGGGTTGCTGCTAATACATCTGGTGAAGCATAAACAAAATAAGGTTTTAAACTTTCGTATTTTAGGAATGATGGACAATGGATAAATTTGATATAGTGGTTGTTGGAGGTGGTTTAGTTGGCGCAAGTTTAGCTGCCTGTTTACGTCATTTACCGTTAAAAATTGCTATTATCGAAGCCAAACCCCAAACCATTCCCGCAGAAAATGATAATCGAATTATTGCGCTCAATTACGTGTCACGACGTATTTTTGAAGGCATGGATATTTGGCAAAAAATTGCACCTGATGCTGAACCAATTAAACATATTCACGTCTCTAATCGTGGCCATTTTGGTATCGCCCGTTTACCACATGATTTATTAAATTTGCCTGCATTGGGTTATGTGGTACGCGCTAAGCACATTGGCAAGGGTTTAAACGTGGGTTTAGATTCAACAAATATGATCGCACCTGCACAAGTGATACAAATCACGACCCAAGATGACAGCGTGACTGTTGAATATCAACAACAAGAACACATTCACAGCTTATCCACTCGTTTATTGATTGCGGCTGATGGCGCGAACTCTCAAATTTGCCAACAGCTTAATATCCCAATTCATAGCCAAAATTACGACCAAACGGCAATTGTCACCAATATCAGCGTTGATAAACCGCATCAAAATATTGCTTATGAACGCTTTACTGATACAGGGCCTATTGCATTATTGCCAATTGCTGAGAAACAATATTCCCTTGTTTGGACGGTTAAACATGAAACAGTGGATTCAATTCAGCAATTAGATGAAGCTGGATTTTTACATACGATTCAACAGCAATTTGGTTGGCGAGCAGGCCGTTTTATTGCCAGTGAACCTCGCTTTGCTTTTCCACTCAGTTTAAGTTATTCAGAACACTTAACCACACAACGTACGATCATCATGGGCAATGCGGCACACACCTTACATCCTGTGGCAGGCCAAGGCTTTAATTTAGGTTTACGTGATGTGGCTAGTTTAGCTGAAGTGATTAATAAAGCATGGGAACATGGGCAACTTGATGTAGGCTTAGGTAGTGTGTTGCAAACGTATGAGAGCTATCAAACTGAAGACCAAAAAGCTGTAACATGGTTAACCGATGGTTTGGTGCAAGTGTTCTCAAATAACTTTATGCCATTGGCCGCTGCTCGAAATCTTGGATTATTGAGCCTCGATGCGTTGCCACCTGTGAAAAAATATCTGATGCGGCAGATGACAGGCTTAAATAGTTATCCTTCCCGTTTGGCGCGTGGACGTAAAATGACGTAAGGTTTTTAGGACTGACACTCCTCTGAGAGCGAGCAGTCCATATCATTTAACAGCGCACAGCAACCATTTATTATTCCCTCAATTCATTGGCTCAAACGGTCTTAACCAAAGTTAATTTTACCCTCTAAGTCATTACGGGAGTCTGCATTTTTCAAGGCCTCTTCCATACTGATTTTGCCTCCTTTATACAAATCATATAAGGCATCATCAAACGATTTCATACCTTTTGTACCACTGGATTGCATCGCCTCTTTAACATCCGATAATTGCCCTTTTAGAATCAAACCTGCAATATGTGGCGTATTAATCATAATTTCGATGGCAGCACAGCGTTTGCCCCGCACGTCAGGAATCAAGCGTTGAGAAATAACCGCGTTTACATTGGCGGACATATCCATGAATAATTGCTTATGCTTTTCAGTTGGGAACATGTTGATACAGCGATCAAGTGCTTGGTTGGCTGTGTTAGCGTGCATGGTTGAAATACATAAGTGACCTGTATTTGCCAATTCTAACGCCGCCTCCATGGTTTCCTCGGTTCGAATTTCACCAATCAAAATAACGTCGGGGGCTTCCCGTAATGAGGCTTTAATCGCAGCAGCATAAGAGGCGGTATCAACACCGACTTCACGCTGATTAATAATCGACATTTGATTGGGGTGCGAAAATTCAACGGGGTCTTCAATGGTTAAAATATGTCCCGGTGAGTTGGCATTTCGATGATCGATCATTGCGGCTAAAGTGGTTGATTTACCAGAACCTGTACCCCCAACCATCAATAATAATCCGCGCTTAGCCATAATTAATTCTAATAATATATCAGGCAAACCCATGGCTTTTGCATTAGGAATTTCTGAAGGAATCAAACGCATCACCATACCAATGGTACGGCGTTGGAAAAAGGCATTGGCACGGAAACGTCCACTATTATCAGGCATTGAAATCGCGAAATCTAAATCTTTAGTTTTTTCAAACTGCTCAATCTGCTCATCTGTCATAATTGAAAAAGCACATTTACGTGTAATATCTGAGTCTGCAACAAAGTTACTTAAAGGTATTGCCTTGCCTGAAATTTTCGCTTTAATTTTAGAGCCTGAGGTTAAAAATAAATCCGAACCATCGAGCTTAATAATCAAACGTAAGTAATCTAATAAATCAGTGCTATCAAGCAGAATATCCTCTTCTTCATCTGCTTTAGCCTCTTCTTGTTCCTCAGCGACTTGAATTGTAATACTGAGGTAAACCGCTTTTTTCTGCACAGACACATCAACACTAAAATCGCCATGTGGATTATTTGTATCTAGTTGTAATTTCTTATCTTTTGCAAATCGTTTTTTCTGTTCATCAGACATTAATCCATAGGCCGCTGCTTTAGTCATTTCTCCTGTTAATGTATTTTTTCCGACAGGTTTATATTGTTTACCCATTTTGACTTGAACAGGAGAACCTGCTTCTAATTTCAGTTCTTCACCTTTTTTCTCTACCATCAATTTTAAATAAGGAGTTAAGTCCATAATGCGCTACCTGTGCCACAACAAAGTAGTTAAAATTGTACCACTAATAACAGGCTAAATGAGTAATGAAAGGCTTATGAGATAGGAGTTATACAAAATGTTGTTATGAACTGTAAGTAATCTGAGTCACATGTGATTTTTTTCTATAAAATTCAGGCTTTTATTTGAAAAAATACATTATTGTTTATCAAAAACAGATTACTTAGCTTTAGGACTGCTTACTTGAGCATTCTTAATGATGCTAAAACGATGTGCTAGTCAATAATCGTGGTTATTGTTTCAATATTAGGCGGGTTTTGTAGAGTCTTTTTCACACTGCATTCATTTGTGGCACGAATCAACGCTGAACGATATTTTTCAGGAAAGCTTGCTGGCAACACAATTTCAATCTCAATATGTTCAACTAAATGGTTTTTTTCGTTTCTGGTATCGCTCATATTGATAGAAATACCATCCATTGCAATCTCGCGCTTTTGACAGAATCGGTTTACAAAAAAGCCTGCACAGGTCGCTAAACTGGCTAAAAAATAATCATAGGGGGCTGGCGCAGTATTGAAGCCACCCAGTTTTTCAGGCTGGTCAGTGGCTATAGTAAAACCCTCAAAATGTGCATTCACTTGTGCACCTTGACCAAAATCCACTTTAATATCCATGTGTGCTCCTAATTGTCTACCAATAATTCAAAATGCCCGCGTTTCTGATTGACGTACACGGTATAGTGACCTGAACTCAAGTTTTTGACATCCAAGGGAATAATATATTCACTCAAAATCGTTTGGGTTTTGCATTGCGGTTGTTTTTGGCGCGTTTCCAACATTTCTATTAAAAAAACATCACCACGCTGATTTTGATAAATATCATTTACGTTGGTACAGTTATCTTTAAACTCTACAACCACCGCAACATTAACTTGTACAGGGAATTCAGACAAGACCATAATATTTAATGCTTTAATTGGAACTTGTTGCTGATTAGGTTTAATCGGGCTTTGGCTTTGAGCCGCTTGCTGTTTTTGTAAATTATCTTTACTCGCATCAGTGCTTTGCTCTACTTTTTGTGGAGAACAACACAACAATACAGTCACAGAGCATAAATAAAAAATGAATTGATAAAGTTTCATATTGTTTTACGGTTTAGATACTGTCAATAAAGACCTCAACCCAAGATTGTACAGTATGAGATTGAAAAATGACATGAGGACTATCGAGTAATCAATAGTCCTAAACACAGCAGATCAGGCTTTAAGATGGGTCTAAAAATGGTTCAACCATTTCACAAATTTGCTCATCTTCAAATAAGCGCGCCAATTGTTCAATTTTCCGCGCAAAACTTAATAATTTATTATCGAGTTCCACTAATTCTTGGGTATATTGAAGCACACCTGCAATATCACCTTGCATTGCTAAATTATGTAATGCCGCTGCCTGAGAGGAAGAAAGCTGAATCTGATCCAGTGGAATGAGTTCTTCAGCAGGTGTCTGAGATAATAAATTAATCGCATCTGTATCCACTGATTCGTATTGCCAAGTTAAGTTTAAACATTGTTGTAATGTATTTAATAATTCATCCACTTTAAACGGTTTAGGGATGAAAGCATTACAGCCTGCTTCTAAGCTTTGTTGCTGATTATGTTCAAACACGCTGGCACTAATCGCAATCATCGGCACATTGCAGAATTGGGGTTGCTGCCTTAATTTTTGTACCATTTTAAGCCCAGTCAAGTTTGGCATTACAATGTCGGTTAAAATTATATCAGGCTGCTGCTCTAAAGCGATTTCTAAACCTTGTTGTCCGTCTGTTGCTTGAATCAGATTAAAACCTAGTGGTGAGAGTAAGTCTAATAATACTGCACGATTTTCTTGCATATAATCAACAATTAACAAAGTCTTACGTTGTTCTTGATAACCAATAATGGTATCGGTATGGCTGATATTGTCTTGTTGTGCCATGTCATCAGCTTCAGCTAAATCTAATGCAATCCAAAAACAACTCCCCTTACCCAGTTCACTCTTAACCTGAATATTACCTTCCATCATGTGTACAATACGTTGCGTAATGGCCAGTCCTAAGCCTGTGCCTTCTGCTTTATAATGATTGTCACCCGTTTGTTGGAAAGGTTGGAAAATATGCTCAATATCTGTTTGGGCAATACCTGTCCCCGTATCTTCAATTTGAAAACGAGTTTGTTGATTATCGTAACCGACCTTAAATGTTACCTGCCCCTTATTGGTAAACTTAATTGCATTGCCAAGCAAGTTAATCAGCACTTGGCGTAAACGGGTTTCATCAGCATAAACGCCCATAGGTAATTGGGTAAGTTTTTCATAAGTAAACAAGATACCTTTTTGTTCTGCCCGCATTTTGAATAAGTCGACAATACTAAGCAAAAACCCCTCAAAATGAAAACTGGAAGGATATAATTCAATACGATTAGCTTCGATTTTGGCTAAATCTAAAATATCGTTAATCAAGGTCAATAAGTATTCGCCGCTGCGTTGAATGACTTGAATCCCTTCTTTTTGCTTTGGATTAAGTGAGTGATCTCGGTTTAAAATCTGCGTATAGCCAAGAATGCCATTTAGAGGAGTACGTAACTCATGACTCATATTGGCTAAGAATGTGCTTTTTGCCTGATTGGCTGTATCAGCGGTTTGTTTTGCCTGTTGTAGTTGAGTTTCTGCTGCTTTACGTTGGTTAATTTCAAGTTCTAAATATTGATTCTTTTCGATAATTTCATCTGATTGAGTTTGTAACTCCTCATTCATTGCCATCAGTTCTTCAGATTGTGCCGTTAATTCTTCGGTTTGAGCAGCCACTTCTTCTTTTAGACGCTGATTATATTCTCCTAGCACTTCCTCTGCTTTTTTGTGCATCGTAATATCAGCAACTGTACCCAATATCCCAATGACTCTACCTTTAACATCATGCAATGGGATTTTGTTAGTTTCTACCCATAAAGTTTGCCCATCAACTTGTTTGACTTGCTCAATCACATTCAAACAGGGCTTATCATTTTTCATCACATCTTGATCGCCAGACACGAAGTCTTCAGAATATTCATACCAGACTAAATCACTATCATGTTTACCCACAATTTCTTCAGGATTAGAAATGCCCGCAATTTTAGCTAAAGCCTTATTACAGCCTAAATACTCAGAGTCCACGTCCTTCCAAAAAATAAGCTGTGGAATATTATCCATAACTAAACGTAAAAACTCTTGTTTCCAGCGCAGTTCTTCTTCAGAGCGTTTTAATCTAATAATGCCAAAATAAGACAATAGAGTTGAAGCCAGTAAAATGAATATTAAAGCCACCAAGCTATAAAAATACTGATAGTCTTTGGTTTGATAAGCGTTGACTTCAGATGCAGTACGTTGCTCTAATACTTTGAAAAATTTATAAATAGGTTCCATTATCGCCAGTTTAGCTTGGTGATATTCTTCACCATAAACCAGTTTTTTTGCCAAGTTAAAATCAGGCTCTCCTTTAATTGAAAATGCCCCATTTCGATCCAGAAACTGACCTTTAACCGCGTGCATTGCAATATTTTCTAATTGAGTAAGATTGTCAGAATTGAGTTGTGCTTGGTGTAATAAATTAAATTCTTGTTCTGTAATATTTGACTGTTTCATCAATTGTTTTAAGGAAACCATTTGTCCAGCAGGAAATTGCTCAATACCTACCGCCATAAAATCCCAATAAATCGAATGATAGTGTTGAGGTCGTGGTTTCTCACCATTACGAATGGCTAATAAACCCCAAAATTGTTGCTCATAACGCGGCTCACCTGTCACAACATAGGTTCTAACCAAGCGGGTTAAATCATCAGAGCTGTTTAATAACTCATTTGCTAGTGTATAAGATGTATAACGAGATTCCGTGCTTGCTACTAGAAATTTCTTATTTTGGATAATCAAAAAAGATAAAAAGATAATAAGCAGCAGTAAAAATGTTTTAGCTGAGAATAGAAGAAAGAAAAAATTAGTTAATTTAATATGTTGCCTCATTTTTTACCCTCTAAAAATAAAGCTCATACATAATTTATTTTAAGGTGTGAGATAGCGCGCGATTTTTACATTAATATTCTATAAAATCAAAAGATTAACATTTAAATATAGTGCTATCTCTAATTATATTATTATGTATGATTGTTCCAACAGGAATACTCTTAAGAGGCATAGCATTACCAGGTTTAACATCAACCTTAAGTCCTGCGATAACCTTATCAC
>JADGDW010000111.1 GCA_016744725.1 Candidatus Albibeggiatoa sp. nov. BB20
CTGTATTTATCATGGCTTGCCAAGCAATACCAAATACCCCATAGGTAATATTTTGTTCTTTGTCAATATTGAATATATTGAATACATCAAAAAATATGTTTAAGTTGAGTGCTTCGACGTTTCCAATTGCAAATATGAAAATTGATATGAAAAATAATAGGGGTAAAGTCCAGCCTTCCAGCCATGCGGTCAATAAAACTAATAAGATGATGGTGAGTAATGCTGAGATGTCAAAAGGAATATAGTGTAGATAAGCACTGCTCAGTAATGCGGCGAATAAAAGCGGAACTGTTAAATGTAATTTGAATACAGCCGTATATTTTTCATCGATTTTTTTTAAATATTCAGGTAGGTAATGTGCTCTATTAGCTAAGATTGTGAGGAATACAAGACTTAAAATCAGTGTATAGACAATACCTGTCAGTAACTCATTTTTGTTGGTGAAAAAAAAACTGTGGGATATCGCAGCAAATGGAATAGTGATATAGGCAATAAATGCAGCGAATTTAAAATTATCATGAGGATAATCCCGCTTAAGTTTGCTGACAACATCGTTGTATATCTGTTTGGTTTTCATTTTATTATCAATAGTGTCACTTTTTTAACGAATCGTTTTAACGCAATAATTTAATTATTATGCTAATATTTTAGCACACCTAAAAAATGATTGTAAAATTATAAAAAACCATTGACATGATTAATTTAAGAACTATACTTTATATTAAAGTCGATATTTATACATAATATTTATAGTATATCTCTTTAATTCAATTTTAAAAACGTAAATTTATTTATCTTCAGGAAAAGCAGGAATATATATCCTGTAAAAAATTAAACAATACGACTTGATTTATTGTTTGAATCACCTAGGGAGATAATTATGCTTTCATTGTCAGCAGTTTTTGCGCCATTGGCTATTTTTACTCATGCCAAAGTTAAACAAACAAGAATACCTGAAGTTACTATCAAAAAAGTGGCTGAAGTAACCCAATCGATAAAAGGCCCTTACTTACGAGGTCGGGTTAAGTTTAAAGACAGATATTGTTATGCTTTCTGTCAAGACTCAATCGTTATCTGTCGTGGTGAGCATGTTGAAGTCTTAGAAGACAAAGGGACATTTTTAGTTGTAAGGCCTCTGATTCTCACATAAGTAACCTTCCATGGTGCTAGTAGCATGGTGCTGCTGGCATTGTTTATCATCTATTTAAAAGCTATATATTCTTAGTTTCTCTAATCCCAATTGTTGAGTTTTCAATATAGAACTAGTTTGAAGTCTTTATCAAGAAAATAAAGAGGCATGGTTGACAGAGGTATTAGGTTTGGAAAATGGGATACCATTACATGATACATTCGGTCAGGTATTTTTGATGATAAAGATAGAGCAATTTAGTGAATGCTTTAGCCGTTGGGTAAGAGATTTAAGTAAGTTAAGTGAAAGGGAAATAATATCCTTGGATGGAAAATGTTTATGCGGAAGTATAGACAAAGCAACAAACAAATAAGTGATATACATGGTAAGTGCATAGTCGGATCAGAATCCATTGGTATTAGGACAGCAAAAAGTAGATGATAAATCAAATGAGATAACAGCGATTCCAAAATTGTTAGAACGGTTAGACATAACAGGTGCTGTGATTACGATGGATGTAATGGGATGTCAAACGGCTATCGCGGAGCAAATCATTGAGAAACAATTTAAATCTAAAAACACCTGCCCTGAAGTGGGTTACGAAAGTTATAATGGCGAACATGGCCGTCATGAAAAACAGGCAGTTAGAGCAACACCCTCATTGGACAAACTTAAAAAGCATTGTAGCACTCACGGCTGAACGTGAATTAAAAGGTAAAGAAGCCCGCTACTTTATAACTAGCCTAGATGCAACAAACCCTCAATATCTAGGACATATCATTCGTGCTCATTTGGGTATCAAAAATAAGCACCTTGGGATACTAAATACTTAATTGAAATCTTGATTAATAACACTCAATTATCTGATTAATATTGATCTTATCCTAATTATTTTTTTAATTTGATTGCCCTGATAAGCAGGCATCTAGCCATACTAAACGATGATCGGAACTAATATCTTTTTTGTGATGATGGTGAATTTCAATTTGTTCAACAAGATATGATAAAGGGTCTTTTTTAACTGGCCAAAATACTCGACTATCCCAAACTTTTAAATTTTTTGATGGCAATACATAATCAACTCGTAAACCCCAACTGGCCGTAGATGCGTGAGAAGCCATGTTTTTATTACATTCTTCTCCTCCCTGGCTAAATGGAATACAATGCTCTTGTTGGATTTTTACATGAATTTCAGGATGTTTCAATAATTGCGTAATGGCATTATCAAGGCTTTCACCATGCTCTGGATCAGCATTCAAATCTCCCATAATCACAAAATAATCATCAGGCTGTAAGCCGCCTTTTTGTCCTTTATCATCATAAATATAGGCACTGGTTTCAGGCAGAACATAATCAGCAAACAAGCGAATTTCATCATGATTACGCAAAGTATTCCGTTTTTCACTACCGTCAAAAGTCGGCGGCGTTGGATGAGCGGATAAAATATGTACTGTGGCTTCAGGAAATTCAATCGGTACATCCACATGATTTTTAGACGATAAACGCATAATGTCTAATTTTTCATCCGAATACCAAGCCTCACCTGTTGCAGGATATATCGGTAATTTTGCATTTGGCATGTCTTTCCATAAAAAATGCTGAAAAGTACGTACATTCTCTATTTTTATTGGATATTGCGACAATACAGCGGAGGCATATTGCCCTTCAAAAAAACCGAATCCAAACGCATCACCCGGACTGTTAATGCTGCCATCATTATCTAAATCCATACCTGAAGGCGTACCCGCATTAGAAGGCACTAAATAAGTATAAGGATATTGAATTGGAGTCGCACCATTCTGACTTATGGCTAAATAATTCTTTTGAAACAAGGACAAAGCAATACCTTGTAAATCATAATCAAATTCTTGTAAAACCAAAACATGGGGTTGAGTACGCTGGATAATTTCGGCAATCGCACGGGCTTGAGTATGATTTTTAGTAAATAAGTCAGAGATTAACTCACCGGCATGTTGTCTGGTCAAAGCAGTATTAAAAGTAGCAAAACGGTATTTATTCGGTGGGTAATGAGTCATAGACAACTTTTGGTAGGTTATTAGATTGGTTAGCTTTTAAGATTTAAGTCAACCAATCTTTATATGAAATGTATCGCCACGCGATTGCTACTGTTGTTCTAGCAAATATTTATATGGCTGCAAACGACGTAATGCTTCTTTTTTCCAGCGGTCGGTCTGATTATTTTCTTCTAAAGCGGTTAAACGTGAATGACAAAAAATTTGCAACAGAGCTGGCCAACGTCCACTTTGTTCTAAAATCCATGCAACATCTTGTTCTGGGAATGGAATTGGTGAGCTAAGGATTAAATCTAAGGCCTCATTTTCTTCCAATTCATCTAAGAAAAATACATGTCCAAAAATATTGAAAAAAGGCGATGGTCTATGATGGTCAATCATTAATTCTTCAGGGGCTTGGTGTGCCGTCATCAAAAATCCAATTTTACCACCCGCATGATTGCTGCCTAATGAACGTAAACCCCACCAAAATTGTTCGTCTAATTCAGGGGCTTCTAAACCTGCACCAATTTCATCTAATAATACCAATGTTGGAATTTCTAAATAACTATCAATAATTTCCATAAACCCGACTAAATCACAAGGTTCTGGTACAGGTAAATCCAATTCGACAAGAATATGGCGCAGTAAACTTTCTTGATAACACATACGCGGGTCTTGAAAATCAACAAATACCCATTGATAACCGGGGCTTAACCAATCATTGCGTTGCTTATCCCGTAATTGTTCTTGTGGAGTTTCGATAACACGACGCAAATAATGTAGTAATGATGTTTTACCACTGCGCTTTAAGCCAACCACAGCAATATGCTGCAATGGCATACAACGCCATACATCGAAAATACGCTTCACGACATAATCACGACCAAAAAACTGGCTAGGCTCAGTAATCGGAGGACCAATAATAAAAGGACTCCAATGTAGTGCCGTTAAAGATATGGGTAAATCTGTGCTATGCATAGATGTCGACATCCCCACAGGTGCAAATCCTGCTGCAATTAATAGTTCGTCTCGTTGCTGAGTATTCAGTCCTAAATAGACTGCACAGCGTAACACATCTTTACTCAGACGTGGATGTAAAACTTTACCATTTGACCAGCGTGCTAAAGTTTCACGGCGTAAATTCAAATCTTTAGCTAATTGGGTCACGCTCACTTCCATTTGCTGCATGTAGCGTGTCAGCAATTGTGCGAAGTTGGGCTTATCCGCTGGAGGACTAATTGTAAATAAATTTGTCATAGCTCGATGCAAAGTTAGGATTTCGTGTGAGTTTTTTGCTAAACTTAATTTAAATACGTTGGATAGCGTCTATAATTGTCGTTTCACGCTAGGAGAATCTCTAATGTTAAGACTGAGTATTTTAGTACTTTTTTACACTTTTATCAGCAGTGTTTATGCAGCCGACATGGTTGTGATCCGTGCCACGGATAATTCAGGTTATTCTAAAGGCCAACTGTTAAGTAATAATGTCCATGTACAGTTACCTGAAGAGGCGGAAATGACCGTTGTATTTTCAAGTGGCAAAGTGTTGACTCTGGATTCTAGTTTTAAAGGTTCGCTGACTGATCCGATTCAAACTAAGCATACTGCAAATACAGTAGATAGTCCTGCTCAATTAGTTGCTAGTCTATCAGACTTCTTGCATGAGCAGGCACACCATGAACCACCAACAACCCGTAAATCAGGTCAAGAACGTCCGTCAAGCGCATGGCAGGTTGATCTGAGCAATCGCAAACGTCATTATTGTGTTGCACCGTCAAAGCAAGTTATTTTATGGCGGCCTAGCAATTCAAGTAACACAGCGGGCACGTTGGAAATCAAACATACAGCCAGTAATAAACGGATTAAAACGGTATGGCCTGCCCACAAAACAACCTTAAGCTGGCCTAAAAAATTATCGGTTGTTTATGAAGATGCTTATAGTATTGAAGTGAAAAACTTAACAGGTCAACGCTTTTTTAAAAAATTAGTCTTGCATAAAATTCCTAACGATTTACCAACAAAGTCACATCAAGTGGTTTGGATGGTTGGACGTGGGTGCATTCCGCAGGCTAATTTGTTATTGGCAAGCTTGAAATAGAGTTGTGCTATAAATAGCAATCTGTGAATTGTGAATTGTGAATTGTGAATAAGGAGTCTGTTGGTATATTATCAGCAGACTCCTTTTTTATTTGATAAAGGGGTTGTTGAGCAAGATTACATTGCCATAGTTCAGCAAAAATGGCCTCAATTTTATGATATAAATCATAACCATGAACGAAACAGGTATTATTTAAAAGTAATGGAAATTATCAATGACACAGATATTTTTTATAACGCTCTATTTTTCAATAAATTTAAAATGCCCAATTAAAATATAAAAACCCTTTTTTTCAATCATTTACAATCTTAGATGATAGATATTTTCTACAAATTATCTGAAATATTGGGTTATAATATATTCTATTATTTCGGTGCTACAACAATATAGGCCAATCACTATGATTATTATTTTAGAGCCGCAAACTCACAAGGACAGCGATGAATACAAAGATATTCTCAAATACTTAGACAACTTGCCAAATATCAAGCATCGCCTACATGAAGAACATGGACAGCAGCAGATTTTGACAGAAATCTATTTAATTGGTGAAACTAAAGTATTGCCTAAAGATGAGATTGAAGCATTGGCAGGTGTTGAGCGTGTTGTGCGAATATCTCAAGAATACCGTGTGTTAGGTCGCCATGAAGATGATGACCAGCGGAGTTGTAGCTTTGAATATAATGGGGTGACTTTTAACCAAGATAATTTGAATATTTTTGCAGGCTTATGCGCGGTTGATAATCCAACTCATGTCGAAATGATGATGAAAGCATTGAGTGAACGAGGTTTGCAATGTACTCGAATGGGGGCTTATAAACCTCGAACCAATCCTTATTCATTCCAAGGACATGGCCATACTTGTTTAAATTATGTATTTGAATTGGCTGGAAAATATGGGCTTAAAGTGATTTCGATGGAAGTCACTCATGAACAACACTTGAGAGAAATTCAGCAAGCATTAGAAGAAACTGGGCATCCAACAGGTGTCATGTTACAAATTGGTACACGTAACACTCAAAATTTCGAGTTATTAAAAAATGTCGGTCGTCAGCAAGAAATGCCTGTTTTAATTAAGCGTGGTTTCGGTATCACTTTAGAGGAATCCTTGAACGCCGCCGAGTATTTAGCCAGTGAAGGCAATCGTAAGGTTGTATTTGGTTTGCGGGGCATGAAAAGCAATTTAGGCGATCCGCATCGTAACTTCGTTGATTTCACGCATGTGCCTGTCGTTAAACGCTTAACTCGGATGCCTGTATGTATTGACCCTTCGCACTCAGTTGGAACACGTCAAGCCTCTCCTGATCGCTTAATGGACCTGATGCACGCAACGGCTCAAGGTGTAGTTGCGGGGGCAAATATGATTTTAGTAGATTTTCATCCTGTACCAAGCAAGGCCTTAGTTGATGGACCTCAAGCTTTGCGTATTGAAGAATTAGACTGGTTTTTAGAAGATGTTCACATTGCCCGAGAAGCGTATGAAAAACGAGTGGCGTTAGCAGCAAAACAACCTGCTTAGAATAGATAAAAAATAATGTAATCGATTAAGGGCTGGTAACTTTTAAAAAGCTGCCAGTCTTATTTTAATTTATTTATTATTAAGCGAAGCGGTGCTTTATCACGTAATTAAGGGTCACAGGACAAATCATGCTAATGGAAAAACATTCCTTTGTTGATACCACTACGCATGTAGACTGCTGGAATTTTGATTTGGTCTGGTTTCAATTATTGTTCCTCTAAAAATTCAGAATCCCGTAAAAATAATGTTGAGCCACAATTAGGACACGCTGGAATAAAATCAGGCTGATAAAACTGTAGACTATGATTGCAATTGGCACAATATAATGTACCCGCACACGTAATTTCACCACATGTCCACTCTGTAGACAATTTAGCTTGTTCTGTCAAATGGTCTAGTTCAGTACGAGTTGGGTCTTCCATGATACTGAATAAATCAATAAAACGTTCTTCAAGCAGTGTCAAATCAAAACGTAACCAATCTACTAACTCATGTTCAGTTTCAACAATAACATGGGCTGCATCATGTAAATCGCGTTTAACATAATAAGCCAGTTTTTCAGCTTCTTCACGGGTTAATTCTTCAAACTCTAAGGCCTTTTCTTTTGCTCTGTCAATACGCTCAGCCAAGGTGTGAGGCGTTTTGGGTGATTCTTTTACTCTTGAGAGCATTTGTTCATAGGCAGGAAGTAATTTATCGTTTTGCATGAGTCAATGTCCATTTGATGTGGGTATGTATAAGTATAAGCGGCAATAGGCTGTGGGGCAAAAAGGATTAAGTCAGTTCCGAAAAACACTCTCTTTGTTTATCAGTATGAGACTCGAGTTGTACGCTGTGCATAATCGCTTTTCCTTGTATTGCTATCTAAAACATAGTGCTTTCTCAAATACTATCAATATACAATAATTAACTTTGTTCTTGTACGCAGCTTGGTTATTATAATGTTATTGCGTATTTCAGTTGGGCTTGCAGCAATGAGTGAAAACAATAAATCAAACAATACAACAATAATGAATTTTTATCATGATGTGAATGACTCGAATATTAATACAGGTCATTACAGTCAGCAGCAATCTGCAATTCATACCGTATCGCCCACACCTGCTAATTCTATATTGCTGGATGGATTGGATGAGGTGCAAATTGAATATCGAGATCAGTGTGTTGCCGCGATTAACCAGTTTGCCTGTACTTATGATTTGGGTGGTTTAGCGGTTTGTTGTCGGATTACGGAATATAAAGCGTTATCTCAGCGTTTGAAATTTGGTTTTGCTGTGCGATTAAAGCATTTAACCCAGAGTCAAATTCAAGCTTATTTGCAGCAAGCAGGGGAGCGTTTTTCTAGTTTAAATCAGTTATTACAACAAGATAAAAAGTTAAGAAAATTAGCTCGTTCGCCTTTTATGTTGAGTGTGATGAGTTTTGCTTATGAAAATATGCCGATTCAAGAAGTGCAACAATCTCAAGCATCTGATTTAAAGCAACGTCAGAGTCAGTTATTTGATGCTTATATCGAGCAAACTCTGCAAAGAAAAGGCAAGTTGCAGCCTGATGAGAAAGAGGAAATCAAACATAAATTAAGCTGGCTAGGATTCCAAATGCAGCAGCATGGGCAATCTGTGTTTATGTTGGAGAATGTACAAACTTCTTGGTTAAGCTGTACTGGACAACAATGGAGTTTTGCGCTGATTTACGGGCTGATTATAGGGATGATTGGAGGACTAATAGATGCAGGTTTGGAAAAGCAATTATCTAAAGATAAAGTACAACCAAATCAAGGTATTCGTTTCACTCTTAAAAATTCGCTGGTTTTAGGTTCTGTTTGGGGTATTTTATTTGGCTTATTAATGGGCAGTGCAATGTGGGTATTGGTTTTAAATAATCATACTCTTGCAACCAATTTATTCATTGGTGTTAGTGTAAGTATTTTTGGTGGTTTTCTTTATTATGGGGGAGGCTCTATTATTCAACACTATAGCCTACGCTTAACTCTATGCTTGTTTAAAACTTTCCCTCTCAACGCTATTCCCTTTCTTGACCATTGCACAAAGCTGATTTTACTACGCCGGGTTGGTGGTGGTTATCTTTTCATTCATCGCTTATTGTTAGAACACTTTGCACAAAAATACCGTAAAAAATAGAGAGAACATTACTCTAAAACTCATGCAAATACATTTATTAAGTTGACCTTCTATGATTATTTAAAGTATATTTTCAATTGTTTTTATACTCTGATAACAACTTATCTCAGTTGTGTTGTCCCATTTTGTTTATTATCACCCTTCAATAAAAAGCCATGTCTGCCAAACAAACTCCAGAACAACGTTACCTCACTATTCGCAATATCACCTTAATTGGCGTAATTGGCAATATTCTGCTTTCATTTATCAAACTGGTTTTTGGCTGGCTTGGAAATTCACAAGCCCTAATTGCCGATGGTATTCACTCCTTATCTGACTTAATCAGCGATGCGGTTGTTATTGTTGCCGCCAAATGGAGCACCGAACAAGCTGATGATGAACACCCTTATGGACATGGCAGAATTGAAACACTGGCAGCGGTTATCGTCGGGGGTATCTTAATTTTTGTCGCAATACTGATGCTTTTTGATGCAGCACAACGCTTGTGGGAAGCAGAATATTTATTTATACCCACCATGCTCAGCCTCATCGTTGCATTTTTGTCGATTATTATCAAAGAAGCTTTATTCCAATACACTATGATTGCCGCAAAAAAAATCCGCTCGCCGATGCTCAAAGCCAATGCGTGGCATCATAGAACCGATGCGATTTCCTCAGTCATCGTTTTTCTCGGCATTATTGGCACTTTTGCAGGCTTCATGTGGTTAGATGCTGTTGCCGCAATTGGAGTGAGTTTCATGATTGCCCATGTTGGTTGGGAATTAGGGGTGCGAGGCTTAAAAGAATTAATTGATACCGCCTTAGATGCTGAAAAAGTCACGCAAATTGAACATAAGATCAAAGTAATTGATGGTGTTAGAACCTTGCACATGCTCCGTACTCGTTATATGGGTTCTCATGCTTTAGTCGATGTGCACTTATTGGTGAATCCACGGATTTCCGTCTCTGAAGGACATCAAATTGCCGAAACCGCGCGTCAAACCTTAATCGATGAATTTGAAGAAATTTCGGAAGTTATGGTGCATGTTGATCCTGAAAATGATGAAGAACATGCGGTTCGGGTTGACTTGCCATCGCGGATTCAAATCACTGAACAATTAAAACAATGTTGGTCAGGCATGATTGCAGCCGATGACATTAAACAGGTAACGCTACATTACTTAGGTGGGAAAATCAGTGTTGATGTTGTGCTACCAATGGACACCATGCAAAACGTTAATGATGCTCGTCAACTTCGCACTAAACTATGTGAACAAGCTGAAACTGTAACCTGTGTGCGTCGAGTACAAATATTTTTTCACTAAACTATGTATTTGACTGAACAGACAAAGGTCTGAAATTTAGCATATTATATTTCAATTATGAGAGTAGATTTCTCTACCATTTTGCCTTATGATGCTATTTAAATTTCGGTGAATTGAAGTATACAGCTCATGATTCCAAAAGCTTATCGAACTGCACTTATTTTATGTATTTTACCTTTATTTCTCTCAGCTTGTGGTATTGCACAAAAAAAAGACCCCTTTGAGAAGTTTAACCGCGCCATGTATGACCTAAGTAACGACTTAGATATGATGGTGGTTAGGCCAGCGGCAGAAATCTATAAGGCAGCATTACCAGACCCTGTTGATAAGGGTATTAGTAATTTTTTTAGTAATTTAGGTGAATTAACCGTGATTACTAATGATGTTTTACAATTCAAGTTTAAACAAGCGGTTGAAGATACGGGTCGTTTTGCGCTCAATTCAACAGTGGGTATTTTAGGCATTCTTGATGTTGCCACTCGTTTTGGACTTGAAAAGCATTATGAAGATTTTGGACAAACCCTAGGTGTTTGGGGAGTTGGACAAGGTCCTTATCTGTACATTCCGGGGGTTGGCCCATCTACAATTCGAGATGTAGCAGGACGGACGGTTGATTTCTCAACTGATGCAAGAACCTACATGGCGGACTCCAGAACCAGCAATGTATCTCGAGCGACAGAATTATTTGATATTATTGATATGTCATATGCTGCGGAACTGTTGGATATTCGTTCAGATTTGATTGATATGGAAGCCATTTTAGGCTCAGCCGCAATCGATAAATATTCTTATATTCGTGAAGCCTATTTAAAACGACGCGAATATCTTGTTTATGATGGTGATCCGCCTCAAGATGAAGTGGATGAAGATTTTCTATTTGAAGACGAAGATGACGAGGAATTTGAGGAGCAAGAGTTTGAAGAAGACAATGCTGCCATAGAAACATCATCAACAAAAATTTAATATCATCATGAATCACTCAACACTGTATTCTCTTAAAATCCAAGTAGAACAGCTAATCCAACACTGTGGAGAGCTGTCTACTGAAAATCAGACCTTACAGACAGAGATTACAGAATTGTCAGAAGACAAAGCTATTTTATTAGAAAAAAATCGGATTGCACGTACTAAGATTGAAATGATGATTAGTCGATTAAGAGCAATGGAAATTGACCATGAGTGAAAGTGTGCAAGTCAAATTACATATTTTAGGTAAAGATTATGTGTTGGGTTGCCCAGAAACAGAACGCGCCACTTTAGTTGATTCTGCGACCTATTTAAATCGAAAACTACAAGAAGTCAAAGACGGCGGAAAAGTAGTGAGTAATGAAAGAATGGTTGTTGTGAGCGCATTAAATATCATTCATGAGTACTTCCAATACAAAAATGAAACGGAAAAAGACCAGTTAAACCTAAATTCTGAACTTTTATCGCTACAAGACAAAATTTCGCTTGCATTATCGGATAGAAAGGAATAAATTTATATCCAAGTAACAAGTGCTTTTGGTTTAAGGCATCCCCTCTTGTGTAGTTAGACAAGATCATTGAACCTAAACTCAAATATAGGGGACTGATATAGGTAGAGTTGTTGTGCATGCCTAGTTTTTAGGAAGCCTGATACTCTATTCGGAAGTCTCCCACCTGAACCTATTCGGTTCAAATCGTACGCTGCATAAGCTGGTGGATGCCTCTTAATTTTACCGCCCTGTAGGTTTAAGACTTACGGGGCTTTTTCATGTCTGAACACGCCTAATTGATAATGTTTCATGCAAACCACTTGAATTGTGTCATACTACAAGCCACACGATTTCTGTAAAGTGTACCTATTGAGGAGTTGTTATGCGCACAATTGCAATTGTTGGTGGAACAGGTTTTGTCGGTAGGCAGCTTGCCAGTGTATTAGCCAAGCAAAATTGGCACATTAGAATATTAAGCCGTAATAGTGAAGTCAAACGGGATTTATCTGTACTACCCAATGCAACACTACTCAATGTCGATTATAGTGACCAAAATGCGCTTAATACCGCTTTAAAGGGTTGTGATGTTGTTGCGAATCTTGTGGGTATTTTAAACGAGTCTGGCCGTGATGGCAGTGGTTTTCGTAAAGCCCACGTTAATCTCGCAGAAAATGTGATTACAGCATGTCAGGCCAATCAAATTAAACGCCTATTGCACATGAGTGCGCTCAATGCGGATGCAGAACAAGGTACGAGTCATTATTTGCGTACTAAGGGTGAAGCCGAAAACATTGTTCATGCTGCTGAAAATATCCATACCACCAGCTTTAGGCCTTCAATAATTTTTGGTATTGAGGACTCCTTTTTCAATCGGTTTGCCGCCTTACTCAAAATCTCCCCCATGTTGCCGTTAGCCAGCCCCAACAGCCGCTTTGCTCCAGTTCACGTTACTGATGTGGTCAATGCCGTGGCAAATAGTATTGATGATAAAAACACTTATGACCAGCGTTATAACTTATGCGGTGCAGAAGTGTATACATTAAAACAACTGGTACAAATGACAGCAAATATGATGAGGATCAAGCGTATTATCGTTGGTTTGCCACAATGGGTGGGTAAAGTCCAAGCAAATATATTTGAATTTGTGCCGACTAAACCGCTGTCGGTTGATAATTTAAACTCACTCAAGACCGATAGTGTATGCGAATGCAATGATTTAATTGAACAGCTTGGGATAGAACCACAAACCATTAAAGCCATTATGCCACGCTATTTCGCTCAGCAGAGTTACAGAGAGCAGTATGATAGCTATCGTAGTCAAGCCAGACGTAATTAAATAAATGAATTATTTTGATGTAGAGTCTTAACTTACTCTGCATCAGCCAGTAAAATCTTTGTGCATAATTTTACAGTTTACCATTCCAGCAAATACATTCATGATACAAGCCGAATTACAAGCAAAACCCCTATTTTCTAGCCTTAATCATCAGCAATTAAGTCAGCTATGTGCTGCAACGACAACCATTCAATTATCTGCACATAGTCATTTATTTCATCAAGGTGAGCAAGCTCAATATTTTTTTGTGGTCAGAACAGGACAAGTAAAGCTCTATTTAGTTTCAGCCTCTGGCCAAGAAAAAATTATTGAAATTATCCAAACAGGCCAAACCTTTGCCGAAGCTATTATGTTTATGCAGCAAGCGACAATTTACCCCGTCAATGCAGAAACATTGCAAGATACTGAACTGTTACGCATACCCAATCATTTGTTTTTGCAAATTTTACGTGACTCTCCTGATACTTGTTTTAGTGTCATGGGCAATTTAAGCCGACGATTACATGGCTTGATTACAGAAATTGATAACTTGAGTCTACAAAATGCAACCTATCGGGTCGTCCATTTTTTAACCCAGCAATTGCCTCCAGAAGTGAATGTGGAGCAGCACATCGTATTGCCTGTTTCTAAACAAACCTTAGCTCTACGCTTGTCTATCACCCCAGAAACATTCTCCCGAATTTTAAAAAATCTGACCCAAGCAGATATTCTCAGTGTTAAAGGTAAGAACTTAACCATTCATCAACCACAACAATTACGTAATTATGGTATGAATGAGATTTAATCATAATTTAGCATTAAAAATAAATACTTGAAAAACATCTTGCATCTAAGCTTATATTTGACATAAGATTAGTATGGTCATTGGCATTTTATATTTATCACTTATCTCCAACAGATAACAATCTAGCATTGGTAATTGTTTGTCGTTAATTGTTATAATCTTTCGATCATGCCAAAGGCGTTTTACTTAACAGTGCAAATAACACGAGATACATTCTAGGAATAAAATATGGCAGAAAACATTTTGGTTGTTGACGATAGTCGCGTGTCACGGATGCTTATTCGCACTATCATCGCACAAGCAAAACCAGAGGCAAACGTAATTGAAGCCAGTAACGCAGAAGAAGCTTTGCAAAAAACCGAGCAAACATCTATTTCTCTTGCAACACTTGATTTAAATATGCCCGGTATGGACGGTTTATTACTCGCTTCAAAATTAGTAGAACGTTTTCCTGCTGCCAAAATTGGTTTGCTCACGGCCAACATTCAAGAAGGTGTCCGTCAAAGGGCACAAGCACTTGGAATTGGCTTCATCTCTAAACCTATCACTGAAGAAAAGATTCTTAACTTTATCAATGGCTGACATACAGTTAACTCCTCTACAATACGATGCGATTACCGAATTACTTAATATCGGTATGGGGCAAGCTGCGGCTTCTTTGAGCGAAATGGTAGGAGAAGAAGTTAAACTTTCTATTCCTAGTGTTGAATTATTACCTCGCTATATTGCTGCTGAACAAATTGAAATACACTCAAGCAATCGAATTGCTGCAATTAAACAACATTTCAACGGCCCTTTTTGGGGAGACGCACTACTACTCTTTGCAGAAGATAAAAGTATCGAGTTAGTTAAAACAATAATTAAAGAGGACTTGCCGCTTGAATTACTAAAAGAATTAGAGCGGGATGCTTTGCTCGAAATTGGTAATATTATCTTAAATTCTTGTTTAGCCAGCCTTGCCAATATTCTAACTCATGAATTACATAGTGATTTGCCTACATTTGTTTCAGGCTCAGCAAATGATATTTTAAAAGGTACGCAGGAAAATGATTTAGTCATGTTTTTACGTATGGACTTCTCACTCAAGACTAAAGAAGTTGATGGTTATGTGGCCTTTGTACTCGAAATTCCTTCCATTGAACGCTTTATTCATAGTATTAATAACTATTTAGGTGTCATTACTTCTGCTGCATAAAAACTTGAAACTTTGCTTAATTGGCTCTAAGTTTCATTAAAAGTAGGTAACAAAAGTAGAGGATAAAAACTTGTTAACGACACCTTTTGCATTAGATAATATTTATTTGGTAGGGCCTATGGGGGTTGGAAAATCCACCATTGGGCGCAAATTGGCTGAACGTTTTGACTTGACATTTAAAGATAGTGACCATGAAATTGAAGAACGTACGGGAGCGTCTATTCCTTTAATTTTTGATATTGAAGGCGAGGACGGTTTTCGTAAGCGTGAACAAATGGTCATTGATGACCTCACACAAATGTCCCAATTGATTTTAGCCACGGGTGGCGGTGTTATTATCAACCCAGAAAATCGTCGTGCGCTAAAGGAGCGTGGATTGGTTGTTTATCTACATGCTTCTGTGGATACTTTGTTGGAACGTACTGCATTTTGTCGCAATCGCCCATTATTACAAACTGAAAATCCACGGGCACGTTTAGAAGAATTGATGCAAATACGTCATTCACTGTACCAAGAAGTTGCAGATATAACCATTGAAACAGGTGATAAAACCATCTTGCAAGTTGTCAAAGCGATAGTAAAACGGATTAAACGGCTACAAAAATCATGAAAACCTTAACAGTTGATTTAGGTAACAGAAGTTATCCTATTTTTATTGGTCAGCATTTGTTAGCGCAAAAACAATTAGTCACACCTTATGTCAAAGCAAAGCAAGTGATGATTGTGACAAATGAAACCATTGCACCTTTATATTTAGAACAAACACTGGCTTTATTTAGTGATTTTCAGGTTGAGCAAGTGATTTTGCCTGATGGGGAAGAATATAAAAACCTCACGGTACTTAATAATATTTTTGATGAGTTATTGACTCGGCGTTGTGATCGTCAAGTGACTTTGGTTGCACTCGGTGGTGGTGTTATTGGAGATATGACAGGGTTCGCAGCAGCTTGTTATCAGCGTGGTGTGCCTTTTATTCAAATCCCAACGACTGTTTTATCTCAAGTCGATTCTTCTGTGGGTGGTAAAACAGGTGTGAATCATCCACAAGGTAAAAACATGATTGGGGCATTCCATCAGCCACAATGTGTGTTAATTGATACTGAGACATTGAAAACCTTAGAGCCGCGTCAACTCAGTGCAGGTTTAGCCGAAGTGGTGAAATATGGACTGATTAATGATGCTGAATTTTTCAATTGGTTAGAACAAAATACCCAAAACTTATTAAATCTTGAGTCTGACGCGATTGCGTATGCGGTGGAGCGTTCTTGTTTAGATAAAGCCAATGTCGTGGCACAAGATGAAAAAGAAAAAGGTATGAGAGCTTTACTTAATTTAGGCCACACGTTTGGTCATACGATTGAAGCAGGTATGGGTTATGGGCAAGTATTGCATC
>JADGDW010000260.1 GCA_016744725.1 Candidatus Albibeggiatoa sp. nov. BB20
GTTCTGGGTAAGGGGAAAATAATGTTCAAATATTTTTGAGGAAATATTAATGTATCGAACCTTAACCCCAAGACAGTTAAAGAGCGGAACACTGCTATGCGCTCTTACATTTTCTTCATCTGTACTGGCAGATGTCTATCACTACGATAAATTAAATCGTCTTATTCAAGTCACTTACTCTTCAGGTGATTCTCTCTATTACACCTATGATGCTGCGGGCAATTTGCTTTCTGTTCGTTCAAATATTGAAATAACAACTTATAGTTTTGTAGGCAGCATACAACATGGTGATACTCATCGTGCATTGTCTGGTGTTGTAGTTAACTTAGGTTCTTTATCAACCACTACAAATAATGATGGTTATTTCGCATTCTCTGGCGTTGTAGCAGGGGAATATCAACTTGTGGCTAATTTAGACGGTTATCAATTTGATGCTCGAACTATTAATGTGAATAGAAATACAGAGGACAATGTCATCATTGGTACGCCTGATGTTGCACCAAGATACGCTTTTGTAGGCGAAATAAGAATAAAGCAAACTTATAGTCATCAAACATTGTCTGGTATTGTAGTCAACTTAGGTTCTTTATCAACCATTACAAACGATTATGGCTACTTCAAATTCTATGATGTTGCAGCAGGGAAATATCAACTTGTTGCTAGTTTAGACGGTTATCAATTTAAGGCTCGAACTGTTAATGTGAATAGAAATACAGAGGACAATGTCATTTATGGTACGCCTGATGTTGCACCAAGATACAGTGTTCAAGGCAGAATAGAGCAAACTTATAGTCATCAAGTATTGTCTGGCGTTGTAGTCAACTTAGGTTCTTTATCAACAACTACGGATGAAAACGGTCACTTTACATTCTCTGATGTTGCAGCAGGAGAATACCCGCTTGTCGCTGCGTTAGATGGTTATTCTTTTGAAGCTCAAACCGTCGATGTAAGCCAAGATATAGAGATTAACTTTGTTGGTATTGGTCAAGACACTGCTTGTGTGCTTTATGCAGTTCATGATGAAGGTCGAAAAGATAGTCAATTCTTTGTTGTTTCAAATGATTTCAAATCCACATTACTCGGTAATTTACATCTAAGCAAAGATATTGAAGCGTTGGATATTGATCCAATAACTGACCGAATTTATGCCGCTGCGGGTGATGATGGTGATAAAGCTGGTTGGCTATACACAGTTAATGCGCATGATGGTGGTTTAAATCTGATTGGTAGTACAGGTTTTAATGAAATCAATGGTTTGTCATTTACTTCTGATGGTCAATTATGGGGTTGGGCAGATAGTGCAGGTCTAATTCAAATTGATACAGCAACAGGCGAAGGTAGTTTGATTGTCTCGTATACAGGAGATATTGAGGACATGACTTGGAATAACAGTGATGATGTTTTATATCTGGTACAAAACAGTACCTTTTATGCCTATTCAGCTTTGGCTCAAACCATTGAACCTATTGGTTGTGAATTACCAGCAGGTGAAATTGAAGCGATTGAAATGTTGCCAAATGGTAATTTGTTATTTGCGATTCATGATGATGATGCAATGTCTATTTATTCTTTAGATTTAGATAATTGTGAAGTGTTGTCAGCTTATGCTGAAACCAAAGTACAGGATGTCATTTTAAATGATGTTGAAGGCATTGCTTGGCCAACCAGTGTGTGCCAATAAGGGGTTTTCAAGAATGAATAAGAGATACAATATTCAATCAATTATGCTGCTGCTTCTATATTTTATGGGAGCATCGGCAAGTTTTGCTGCTACTTACTCTGATGTTTCTATGGATCAAGAGCTTTACTATCGGACAGAGGCTGGGGCTTGGGCTTCAGTTAAAGTAAACGATGTTGCTATTGGTGAAACGGTTCAAATACGCCTTAAATGGTATAAACCAAATGGAGCGATTGCTATAGAGGATTATCCACATACCTACAAACGGACAGTGAGTTATCTTCCTGATCATACTACTTTTGAAGAAGGCATAGCTATTCGTGATCGTAACGCTGGAATATTACTAGGCGAATGGCGTGTTGAAGCCGAAGCATATATAGATGATGATTGGGAAAGTATTGGAGAAAAAGTATTTCTTATTCGCCACATCCAAAATGAAGAGCTTCAATCCTATAAAGCTGTTGTCAGTGAAGACGTGATGGATTCAGAAAAGAACTCTCTAAAAAGTGCTTATCAAAACGAAACTCCTTTTATTAATAAACCTCCTTTCTCCTACATAGCAGAGAATAAAAATGAATATTTGTTAAGTTCAACAAAATTTTTGATATTTTCAGGGATATTTAACTATTACTACGAACCCGTTAGCGTTCAAGCTAGTCTTTATTATCATTATTCTCAAGATACGATTATACCGCTATTAAGTGCACCTATTAGTATCTCATCAGAAGATATTATATTTCAAGAAGGTCAACAAATTTTTACTGGTGTAAACTTTAGGCATGACTTTAATCAAGTTTTAGATTTACCTGGTGATTGGCGTTTAGAAGTAAAAGCTAATACTTCTGAGGGTGAATTTGTCGAAGAAGTAAAGTTTAAAGTCGTTGATGATATTCCACCTACGATAGAAATCATGTTTCCTCAAGGTGATTTAACCACGGAAGCTGATGGTATCCAGTTAAGTTATAAAGCAGTTGATAATAATTATTTTGGGTTTAAAGAAATCGTATTCGATCTGGTTAATTCAGAAGGGCAAAATTCTATATCACTAGATGCAAACCATTTAACACTACAAAATGATTTAGAAAAGATGCAAGTTTATATAGAACAGGCAACCATTATGCCTTTGGAACTTGGTTCAAATACCATTTCAATTAAGGCTGTTGATGAGGCTGGTAATGAAAGCGAAATACAATCAATTATTGTAACTAAAGTTAAACCTCCAAAAGATGATGAGAATGGTGATGATGATGACAATAATGATGATGGTGACGAAGAAGATGATGAATTAGATGATAAAGGTGCTGGACAAGGCGGTGGTGGATGTGGCAAGCCTAGTGTTGCTGACCCCATTGATGTTGCTATAGGTGCTCAATTTTTACGTGAGAGTTTATTACAGGTTAATGGTACTTTGCCGCTTAACTTTACAGTAGATTACAATTCTTTATTAATGAAACAAGGTCAATTTGGACATAGCTGGGGCGATACACATTACGGTGCTCACTTAGAAGTCGAACAAGATCAAGCTATTGTGCATTGGACAAGCACTCGTTATAACTATTTCAATGCGGTAGGTAATGGTAAGTATCAATCGGATCATTTCTCTTGTAATTTTGATATTTTAGAGCAAGAAGGTGATGGCTGGAAACTCACTCGTAAAAAAGGTCAAGTCTATCGTTTCAATGCTCAAGGTCAATTGATTCAACGTGGTAATAAGCAAGGTCAGTTTGTTGATTTAATTTATAACGATCAAGATCAATTGGTTAAAGTCACTGAGCCTTCA
>JADGDW010000261.1 GCA_016744725.1 Candidatus Albibeggiatoa sp. nov. BB20
GTGGCATACAATGCAAGACAATCTATAATCCATTAAATATTAAAGAAAAAATACAAAATGCTTAAAATAATTATAAAGCCCATCGTGATTGCTTTAATGTTTTTTTGCATCTTTCATATTTCACCGATGGCCAAAGCGGCTGGTTCGAAAGAGAAAGATGTTAAGGCTATATTTTTATTTAATTTTACTCAATTTATCACATGGCCAGAACATACCTTTAATAGTGTTAATGCTTTATTTAATATTTGTATATTGGGAAAAAACCCTTTTGGAGGCAGTTTAAGTCAATTATTGAAAAATGAGATGGTGAATGATCATCCTATGGTATTAAATGAGTTTGATAAAATTGAGCAAGTCGAAAAGTGTCATATTCTCTATGTGAGCAGCTCAAGAAAGCGGGATTTAAAGGATATTTTTACATTTGTACAAGGCAAATCTATTTTAACCGTCAGCGATATTAAAAAATTTGCTCAGAAAGGAGGCATGGTTGGGTTTTTCAAACAAAAACGGAAGATTCGATTTTATATTGCACCACAATCCATGCGTGATGTTGGATTAGTCCCTAATAGCAATTTATTACGTGTGGCAAAAATTGTAGAACGGTAGCAGTTGAGTTGATTATAAGCCTGATTCTGTCTTCATCTTATCGATCCAATATTTTTGCAAAAGGGTTTCCACAAAATTACATTTCGTGCATAACATAAGTTTTTGATAAGACTCTAAAATTCAAATTTTACCTGTAGCCAATATGAGCGTTCTGCTTGAGGTACGATTGAATTCATATAACCTAAAGAACGTTGTGAGAAATCATTGCCTGCATTAGCAGATTCTGCTCCAGGGTGAAAATAATTTTTATCCAATAAGTTTGAAACTTTAAAGGTGACAGTCAATGGCTCATATTGATAGCTGATGGCACTGTTCAATACAAAATAACTGCCCAATTTTTCACTCTGACCACGCAATGGATTACGCAAATACAATTCACGCGAACTCACATAATTACCGCGTAAATTCAGATTCCAATCACCTAATGGCATATTAATCCCTAAATTGATTTTATGAGGTGCAATATCACCTAAGGCCGCGTCGCCCTCTAACCAAACATCAGCATCATGGTCATAAAATAAGCTACTTTCAGGATAGGTATAGGTATAATTGAAATAGGTGGTTATATCATTAAAGCCTTCTATGAAATGGGCAAAAGCCAATTTAGCCCGATACTCCAAACCCCAAATATCTCGCGTGCCTGCATTTTCTGCTTCTTCTTTAATCACATTAGAATAGTGCGCCTTATACAACGACCATTCTTGCCATAAACTATTAGTATGATACATGGCAATTAATTCTGCATTTTGCACTTTCTCTGGCTGTAAATCAGGATTAACCGCACGATCAGACCAACCTCCCCATAAAAGGATGGGTGCAGGTTCTTGGGATGCTTCGCCATACAAGGCTTTAAATGTCCAGTCATTGTCATAATTATAAATAGCAGCTACACGTGGATTAATCACACTGCCATACATTGAGTTGTGGTCATAACGTAGCCCTAAATTAAACCGCCAATCTCCCTGATCCAAAATTGCTTGCACATAACCGCCAACATCACGAATATTGGTTAAATTATAATCTGGCATATCACCGGGATAGGGTGGAATATCGTAGGTAAGATCAGTGCTATGCCCAATACCACTACCTATTTCTGCGGTAGAACTGATAGCAGAAGGCCAATATCCAGGAATATCATAGCTTTTAGTCAGCTCTTTACGCTGGTATTTTAAGCCCGCTGACAATAATAAATCTGGATTGAATTCATATTCAAATGCCTGCTCAAACAACCAACTACTGCTTACTGCATTCCATTGGGTATAACTGATAAAAGAGGCATCCTGCCCATCAGGTTCAGCTTCTGCCCAATATCCATAACGCCGATTTTCTCGATATAACATCAAGCTTTGACTTTTTAAATGTTCAGTTAAATCAGTTTTATATTTAGCATAATATTGATTACTGTCTTTACTCCAGAAACCATTATTTTGTGCTCGATCTGCCGCGAAATAAGGCCCATAACCCTCTTTAACCTTCCAATGAATGATGCCTAGTTTTAAACCTTTATAGCTTAAATCTGCTAATACCCCATAGTCTTTGCTCGGATCGTAATAATGGTCTAAATATTCGCCTTCATGCTGAATATCATTAATCACGCCCCAAAGTTGTTCGCTGCCATAGAGTGAATTGCTCAAATAACCATAACGATCACTAAAATCAGGCTCATCACTATTAAATTGCTGAGTGGAAATAGAAAAGCTTAAATCTTCAGCTAGCTTTCCTTTTAAAGTAGCATCAACACTTTTAGAATTAAAACTGCCAATTTGTCCACTGATACTGCCTGTTATTTCACCAACATCTAATTTACTACCATCATCTGTAATAATATTCACTACACCCAGAAAAGCATTAGGGCCATAAACCGCGCTGGCTGGACCATATAATACTTCAACTCGTTCGACATTAGATATGGGATATTGGCGACTAAGCATTGCATCATGTGCCCATAAGGTATTATCAACAATGCCATTAACCATCAATAAGGTCCGAGTGGTAAAAGGAGTACGATAACCGCGTTGATGAGATGAGGAATACACCATTCCATTCACCGTCGTGACATCAAACCCCGGTAGGTCTTCTAAAATTTCAACAATGTTGCTATAACCACGTTGCTGAATATCTTTCTTTGTCACAATGGCCATCGTCGCAGGTGCATCAATTAGAGTTTCTTCTGTGCCTGATGCAGTTTCCACAGTAATATCCATCAAGCTACTTAAGCCTAAATCTCTAAGCTCATCTATTGATAACAATCTAGCTTCAGCTACTGAAATGGGTAGGAGTAAATAAAAAATAAACCAAGTAAAGTAGAGTAATTTGTGCAGCGTTTGCATGTGCAACTCCTTTGCCAATTGAGTGCTATAAGCTCTTCTAGTGGAAGTCATTCTAAAAACACCCTAACGAATATAGCTTATTCTTATCATAAAAGTCACTTTTATATTTTAGACCGTCATATTAATTATAATAATCATATATTTCATATACTGGTATATAATTTATGGTTAATATATAACATATTAAATTTAAAAGAAAATATAAGTATTAATTAAAATAATTATAAATCTCATTAATGTTTTTTGCATTTTGCATTTTTTGCCTATATTTAAAGCTATTCATATGAAGCTAAAAGCTTTTAAAATAATATTTTTGCTTGATTTACTACATAAAAAGACCAGATATTAATAGTATTGATACTTTATTTGATATTTGTATTTTGTAGAAACAATCCTTTCAGAAATAGTTTCAGTAAATTATTAACAAATGAAATAGTATATAAGCATTCTGTCGTATTAAATGATTTCCTGATTACCCACCAAATACAGTTAAAAGTTTCCCTGAGG
>JADGDW010000112.1 GCA_016744725.1 Candidatus Albibeggiatoa sp. nov. BB20
AGGGTAAAGGGACTCATTTAGCTTATTGTTATTTAAGGGAATAACTCCTGTAGGCGTTATTGTATAATCTTGTATAAATGCTAATTCACTGGCTTGATATTCTAAATCATTATTTTCTAAGGAGTTCGATATCCGTATTAGCTCTAATATATTTTCCATGCTTGTATAAGTTGCAAGAATAAAAATTCTTGCAATCTTATCTATATCATCAAGCTCTGGTTTGATGTTAAAGCGCAACTCCATAGGAGTATCTGGTTTAAATTGATAAACAACAGTATGCCCTCCTCCCGCAGGATATATTTCTCCAAAAATTGGAAATAGAGAACTATCCTCAGATAAAATTCCTCCTTGTATTTTTGCAAGGGAGCTATCTATAAAAAAAGCATTTTCATTATTACTTGTAGAGTCTTTATACACTTCAACTGTTTCTAAAAAAGGTAAATCATCAGCATAAACATTAAACGCAAAACACATCAATAAAAGACTAATCAACTGTTTCATATTAGCAATCTCTCTTTATTTAAGGGTGAATATAACTATTGTAACTTAAATATTTTTTTGTTGCATAATGAGTTACAAATTAATTATATTAAATACCAAAAAACCTGATTATTTTGCGTAACATTCGCGAATAATTCATAAAAATATAGTGTTCTTAGTATCAAATCCAGAACAAATCATTGACTTGTACTCTTTGGCATCCCATTAAGCTAATATTTCTAACTGTATATTTTGGCTTAAAATTTAAATTTGACGCTATAATCAACTGTTAATATAGAGGCTCAGCCGCCCCAATCTAACAAGGAAGCTAGATTTTTCATGTTATTTCGTAAAAAGAATAAAAATACTAAAACAACTAAAAGCCAATCCACTCAAACTTTTAACTGGGCAATTGAAGATAATCAAATCAATATCCATCTTCTTGAACAAGAACAAGCGGTTGCGATTTCAAAATGGATTAATTTAGCCAATAAACAAACCTTTGCAGGCGCATCATTTTTATTAGGCGAAGTGGAATTACAGGAAGAAGCTGAATTACAGCATTTAACTCAGAAAGATGAGTATCATTTTTTGCTAGAACCACAATGGATTGCTGAACTCACCAATACTCAAGCCGCTTGGCTCAACTTACCGCGTCCAATTCCTTTTATTTTAGATATTGATCATAAAGGCACGTTAGACCAGCCCGATTTTAGTTTTAAATATCAATGGCAACGCCAAAACGGACAACCGCTTTTATCCACTCAAAGACAAGGCGCGATTTTAAAAGCAGGTTCACAATTTTACCGAATCGCTGAACCTTATTATTCTTTAGTCGAAGGCATGGATCAGTTTAATCAAACCCAACCTGATAATTTAGAAGCCCGATTTCTGGCTTGGGGCAAATTAAGTGACTTTTTACCTGAAGAATCTGCACAAGCAATTCAAACCCATGGTTATTTAAAAAATACCAAAGTCGTTCACGCTACTGCATTTAGCTTAGATATTCAAGAAAATAATGAAGGTGAGATTGATTTCAATCCCGTGTTGATTAAGCCGCCCAAAGTAGACAATGGTGAGGCATCCCAACAAGCAGCACAAAATTTATTACCGACTGAAAATCAAAGCATTTTTGCTGATAGGTTTAAACAATCCAAACAAGCCAAATCGCGTTATGTGTTGCAAGATGGTTGGTATGTGGTTGTCGATGAGGCCTTAAATCAAGCCTTAGACGTGGTGCATAAACAGCAAAAAGCCAAACCTAAACAGCGTAAAGAATTTGTTAAAAATCCCCGTAGTTATTTACGCAAAGCTTTAGAAGATCATTTTGAAGACAATGTATTAGAAGCCCTTTTTGTCGAAACAGGCGAATATTCACAACGTGTTAATGAAATTGGCTTATGGGAACAAAAAGTCATTCCTTGGGTGCAAAAGCAAGCAGAATCATGGATGCCGCATGATGGCAGTGGACAATCGATAGGGCAAACGCCTTATGAAAAAGCCCAAAATACGATTATTGAGCAAAATAGTAAAATCACTTTAAAAATCGATGATAACTTAACAGAATTGCATTATTTCAAAAGCTTAAAATCGCGTAAAAAACCAAAATTAGGGCTGCCTGATGCTTTAGAAACTTCATTGAAACCACATCAAGTAGAAGGCTTGGATTGGGCGCAGCAACATTGGTGTTGTGGCAGTGCAGGAGCTTTGTTAGCGGATGATATGGGTTTAGGTAAAACTTTGCAATCATTGGCTTTTATGGTATGGCTCAAAGAGAGAATGCGTGAAAATGAAATTGAAACCAATCCGATTTTGATTGTCGCGCCAACGGGATTACTAAAAAACTGGCAAGAAGAACATGAACGCCATTTTAATATGCCCGGTTTAGGTGACTGCCAGCCTGCGTATGGTAAATCGTTGAAAGAATTGCGGGTTAATGATGGTCGAGAAGTGGAGCAAGGTGTGCCATTATTGGATAAAGAACGTTTGCAACAAGCGGACTGGATTCTGGCGACTTACGAGACACTACGTGATTATCAGCATAGTTTCGGTGCATTACAGTTCTGTGCGATTATTTTCGATGAAGTACAAAAAATCAAAACCCCCGGTACATTGATGACCGAAGCCGCGAAGGCGATGCACACTGAATTTGTATTAGCGATGACAGGTACACCGATTGAAAACCGTCTGGCTGATTTGTGGTGTATTATTGATACTGCCAGCCCCGGTTATTTAGGAGATTTGAAGAGTTTTAGCCAATTTTATGAAAAAGACCTTGATAATCTAAAATTACTCAAACCACGCTTGACGGAAACCAAAAATAAAATACCATCGATTATGTTACGGCGCATGAAGGAAGACCATTTAACCAGTTTGCCAACCAATCAAGTTCATTTATTGCCTGAGAAGTTGCAACCAACCATGCCTCCGATGCAAGAGCGACGTTATTCAGAAGTGGTTAAAGAAACCCGTGAAAGCACCCAACCCGGCGCAATGCTTGATGCGTTACATCAGTTGCGGACAATTTCATTGCATCCTGTACATCCAATGGAAGTTAAAGAAATTGATGAGGAATATATTCAACAATCCGCTCGTTTTGCCAAAACTTTTGAGTTATTGGAAGAAATTCATAAAAAACAGGAAAAAGTGCTTATTTTCTTAGAATCTCAGCATATTCAACGTCAAATGATGGCTTTAATTGAGCGGCGTTATGGGGTGCATCCGATGTTGATTAATGGCACGGTGAGTGGTTTGAAACGTCAGGCGCGGGTGAATGAATTTCAGCGCAAAGAAGGCTTTGATGTATTTATTATTTCTCCATTGGCGGGTGGTGTGGGTTTAACTTTGACGGCGGCTAATCATGTGATTCATTTATCGCGTTGGTGGAATCCTGCGGTGGAAGATCAATGTACGGGTCGCGCCTATCGTTTGGGGCAGAAAAAAGTGGTGCATGTGTATTATCCGCTAGCGATTCATCCAGAATACAAAGAACACAGTTTTGATGTGCGTTTGAATACTTTATTGGAAAGTAAACGTCAACTCAGTCGGGAAATGTTATTGCCACCTGTTGCAAAAGATGCGGATATGCAAGCGTTGTATGATTCTACAATGATGGATAAGTAACGGTATTTTAATACTTTTTATTTAATAATTAATTTAATATAGTCAATTTCGTTTTGGGCGTTAGGACTGGCAGTCCTGTTATTATCTAAATATCAATCAGTTTTAAAGTCTAGGACTGCCAGTCCTGTATCACTGTTAAAGTAAAACGACTATAACTGAACTCTGACGCGGTTTAAAAAGAACACAAACAGAGCCAAAGAGGATTGGTCAGAATAGGATTATCTCATCTAAGACACAAACTACTTGATAATTTAACAGTTTTTCTTTAGAATTTGATAGCTTAACATTCCGATGGGTAAGTGCAAAGGTTTTAGTGCTATGCGAGCAAAAATTCATCCTAAATATGAAGAAATTGAAGTAACTTGTAGTTGCGGAAACGTCTTTAAAACACGTTCAACTGCTGGCAAAGGGGTTCATCTTGACGTATGTTCAGAATGCCATCCTTTTTATACAGGTCAACAAAAAATTATTGATACTGCGGGTCGTGTTGATAAATTCCGCCGTAAATATGCAAAAAGTAAAGCTGCTTAAGTTGTTATATTTAAAAGCATTAGTAAAGACTACTGAAGCTGCTTTCTCCAGTAGTCCCGCTTTTAACGTATTATGATTTAATCCGGTATTCCGCCGAACGAGCGTGAGCGGTTAAGCCTTCCCCGTGTGCAAGCACAGACGCAGTTTGTCCTAAAACATGCGCCCCTTCATCTGAACACATAATCAAAGACGAACGTTTTTGAAAGTCATATACGCCTAACGGTGAAGAGAATCTTGCTGTTTGTGACGTTGGTAAAACATGATTTGGCCCTGCACAATAATCGCCTAATGCTTCAGCAGTGTAGCGTCCCATGAAAATAGCCCCAGCGTGACGGACTTTTTTTGCCCACGTTTGTGGGTCATCAACCGATAATTCTAAATGCTCAGGTGCAATCATATTGGCAACTTGAATCGCATCTTCTAAATCTTGAACTTGAATCAACGCAGCCCGTTCATTAATCGAGGTTTTGATAATTTCCGCCCGTGGCATTTCAGCAAGCAATTTATCCATACTGGCTTGAACAGAGTCAATAAAATCGGCATCAGGACATAGCAATATAGATTGGGCTTGTTCATCATGTTCGGCTTGAGAGAATAAATCCATTGCGATCCAATCAGGATTGGTTTTGCCATCACATATCACTAAAATCTCGGAAGGGCCTGCAATCATGTCAATCCCAACTGTACCGAAAACTAAACTTTTTGCCGTCGCAACATAGATATTGCCTGGTCCTACAATTTTATCAACTCGTGGCACGGTTTCTGTACCATAAGTCAATGCAGCTACCGCTTGTGCACCACCAATGGTAAACACTTGGTCAACGCCTGCAATCATCGCCGCCGCCAACACCATATCATTTAAATCACCTTTTGGCGCAGGTACAACCATCACGATATTTTCCACCCCCGCCACTTTTGCAGGAATTGCGTTCATTAATACTGATGAAGGATAAGCCGCTTTGCCGCCGGGAACGTATAGCCCCACTTTATCTAATGCGGTGACTTGTTGGCCTAAGATTGTGCCATCGGCTTCTTCATATTGCCAAGAATCTTGTTTTTGATGTTCATGGTAGCTCCTAACTCTAGCAGCTGCTTTTTCTAATGCTTCACGTTGTTTTGAGTCTAAACGATCTAAAGCTTGTTGCATTCTTTCAGAGCTTACTTTTAATTCGCTAGCTGTTTGCGCTTGTAATCCATCAAATTTTTGAGTGTAGTTTAATAAAGCAACATCACCTTGGGTACGCACCGCATTTAAGATTTCTTTAACGGTATTTACAACGCCTTCATCTGAGACGGATTGCCAATCAAGCAGTTGTTTTAATTCGGCTTCAAAGTTTTCTGCGCTGGTATTTAAACGTTTTGGGGTTAACATGATGATTCTACTTTTGAAGATTTTCTGTAAGTAAGGCGTAATAATAAACGAAATATTAGGGAAAATGTCAGTGTGTTGGTTGATTTTTTTGGCAAATCCTTTTTATTGAGTTCAGGATAAAATCGCGAGTTTTTATAGGATTTTTAGAATCATTGCCCAGATTTTTTCCATATTGACTAATGCCAATGTCACTGCGCTGAGAATAGCCGCAAAAATTCCCCATTTCTCATACCAATGTTTGGGAGCTGGTTCTTTTTTACTGGTCACCGTTTCTTTTGGCGGTGAGTTTTGGGTGATGGTGCTGTTTTCAATATCAGCGTTTATATTGGATACGGTGTCCGCGTGGACTGTGATATGGGTTGTTTTTTGTGATTGTTGTTTGGTCATGTTTTCGTCTTCAATGCCATCTAAAATTTGTTTTACATTGTATCTTTTGCGTAATTTTCCATTATAGTAGGTTTCTTCATTATCGAGATAGTGACCGATAAGCTCCTGATATTCAACATAAATAGTGTTTCCTTTGTGGTCTTTGTCTGGTAACGGTATTTGTTCATTTACTGGAATTTTTTCAAATGAATCATGAATTTCCCATAGTGTGTTGCGAATGGTGGAAAAGTAGTCGCGTTTTTGTTGTCCTGTGACCCAAATTTGAATATGTGCATCTTTATTGTCGGCTTTGATGATGGCGGTGGCTTGGTAGTTTTGGTTATGTAATACCACACCTGTGCGCCAATGTAGTTGATTTAAAATGTCTTTATGGCGTTTGACCATGAATTTTGGCATGATGGAGCGCGGCAAAAAGTCGTATTCAAGTTTGAATTTTAGCGCGGTATGATAATCAAATTTAAAGCCGAATTCGGGTTCAGCAACAGCAAGCAAATCTGGGATTAAAATACGTTCTTGTTTGTCAATTCGGTAACACAGTTCAAATTCTTCCATTAAACGGATGATATACGGTTGTTTTTCAAGTGGATAGCGGTAGTCATTTTGATCGATAAGTTGCAGAATTTCGTTGAGGCAGTTTAATTTTAGAATGCCTTTATTTTCTGCTAGTTGTTCTGAGTTGATGATTTTGTAAACCGCTTCTGTGACCCATTTGGGTTCGAGTACATAGGTTTCTTGAAGGTCGAATTTATCGAAATGGACAATCACGCCTAAGTCATGCAAATAGTTAACAAGGGTTTTTTGGGCTGTATTGGTGATTTTGTGTTCTTCACATAGTTTTTGGTAATAATCATGTGAAATATAGTGATTTTGCAAGTTTTCTAGGTCTTGTTTAATTTTAAACCAGCTTGCAGGCCATTGGGTTTGTAGTATTCCCACTTTGCACAGGGCATTGGATAATGCTTTTTGTAGGGTTTTAATACCCCTTGCTTTTTTGCAGGAAATACGGTGAAAACTGTGAATGCCTTGGTATTTTTCGATTAAAAACGGTCGGTTGACTTCAAAGCTGGGATTGTCGTCTATTTTGTTGAGTACGATTAAAATGGGGGAGTCGCCGCCAAAGCTTTCAATGTGTTTGAGCCAATATTCGGGGTCTTCTTCTTCACGGCTGTCGAGCACGAGAATATACAGGCTGCGTTTAGATAGGAAAAATTGATGGGTGGCGTGCATGATTTGTTGTCCGCCAAAGTCCCATAAGTTGGCTTTAACTTGGGTCTCTTTTTGAATTTGAATCTTAAATGGTTTGATATTGATGCCGTGGGTTTTTTCTTCATTGGGGTTAAAGTTTTGATTAAGCAGTCTTTTTACTAAAGAGGTTTTGCCGACACCGCCATCACCGACTAACAATATTTTGATTTCATTCAGCGGTTTTTCTGCTTCATTTTCTAAAGCATTGAAATAATCAATTATCGCTTGTCGCCCTTGTTTGATGACTTCAGGCGGCGGGGAGGTTAGGGGGTTATCTTTGATTGCAATGCCATTGTCAAATGTAGAATATGACCATCTAATGTCTAAATTTAAATTTAGTATTTCTTTTGGTAAAAAGCTAATTTCATTTGAACGCAAGGATAGTTCCTTTAGGCTAGTCATTTCTCCTAGCCATACAGGTAGCTCTTTCAGGTGATTTTCTTCTAAAGATAATGTATTTAGATTTTGTAATTGCTTTAACTCTTTTGGTAAATCTGTAATTTGATTATTTACAAATGATAATTCAATTAATTTTTTTAACTGACCTATTTCTGGAGGAATTTCTTTTATTTTATTGTGATTTGAAAATAATTTTGATAGATTTTTCAATAAAAAAATAATGCTTGGAATATAAGAAATACCGTTTGCGCTAAAGTCCAAGCCTACAACATTTTGGTTTTCGTCCACTGCATAATGGTTTCGTTTTGCAAAAGAACCAAGATATTCTAAATAAGATATTTCTAAACCTTGACCAATGTCTTGTTCTATTTGTTTAATGATGTCTAGGTCGGTCATGGTGGTGGCTTCTTGTGTTTTTGAACAGGATGTAACGGATTGATGGATGGACAGGATTTTGATTGTAGATATTTTTGAGAATGATGGCAAATAATTGGTTTTAATCCTGAAAATCTTTAAATCTGTTTAATCTTGTTCAGAACAGGATGTAACGGATTGATGGATTGACAGGATTTTGATTGTAGATATTTTTGAGAATGATGGCAAATAATTGGTTTTAATCCTGAATATCCTTAAACCTGTTTAATCTTGTTCAGAACAGGATGTAACGGATTGATGGATGGACAGGATTTTGATTATAGATATTTTTGAGAATGATGGCAAATAATTGGTTTTAATCCTGAAAATCTTTAAATCTGTTTAATCTTGTTCAGAACAGGATGTAATGGATTGATGGATAGACAGGATTTTGATTGTAGGGATTTTTGAGAATGATGGCAAATAATTGGTTTTAATCCTGAAAATCTTTAAATCTGTTTAATCTTACTCAATTTTAGAAAAGCACTACTTCAACTTCACATCCGACAACGTTTCCAAAGCCAATACCATCGCCGCAGAATCCAACTCACCTTGTCCTGTACCCATTAAGGCATTCAGATATTGTGCAGATAATGCAGTCCCTGGTAATGCCACACCCAAATCATGTGCAGTTTGCAACGCAATTTTAATATCTTTCTGATGCAACTTAGCTTTAAACCCTGGCTCAAAATCATGATCTAACATCCGCTGACCGTGAATTTCTAAAATCTTACTACCCGCAAAACCACCCAATAATGCTTGACGCACATTAGCAGGATCAACACCCGCCGCTTTAGCTAAAATCAATGCCTCAGCAACCGCTGCAATCGTCTGAGAGACTAACACCTGATTACAGGTTTTTGCCACTTGTCCCGCACCATTGTCGCCAATATGCACAACATTGCCACCCATCACATCAAATAACGGCTTAGCACGTTCAAATTGCGCGGTTTTACCACCCACCATAATCGACAAAGTACCCGCAATCGCCCCTTTATCACCACCAGAAACAGGTGCGTCCAACATCTCAATACCTTTCTCACCCAAGGTTTCAGCAATTTTTCGGGTTGCCAAAGCAGCAATACTGCTCATATCAATCACTAAACTGCCTGCTTTCGCGCCGTGAATAATGCCATTTTCACCTAAAATCACCTGCTCCACATCACTGGTATCAGACACCATAGTAAAAATAATATCACTTTGTTCAGCAACCGCTTGCGGCGAATCACAACCCATCGCGCCAACAGCGGTCAATGGCTGCATCATCTCACTACGACGCGCATAAACTGCCAATGAATAACCCGCGTTACAAAGATTTAACGCCATGGGGTTGCCCATAATGCCTAAACCAACAAATCCGATTTTTTCCATGTGATCTCCTTTTATACTCAATACGCCCAGCGGTTTCACCACTCGCATATCACTTTTTAACGATAGCCTCTCATAATAAGCTGCTTTGCTCAAAACACACAACAATTCCAATAACAATGAATCTACTTTTGCTCAAGATTCATAATTTAGTTATCATTACTGTTTCACCTGTCTAAGGAAATTATAAATGGCGACATTCAGTACCAACGAATTTAAATCTGGCTTAAAAATCATGTTGGATGGCGACCCTTGTTCAATTGTTGAAAATGAATTTGTAAAACCGGGTAAAGGCCAAGCATTCAGTAGGGTAAAATTTCGTAACTTAAAAACAGGACGGGTTTTAGAAAAAACCTTTAGATCAGGCGAAAGCGTTGACGGTGCAGATGTTGTTGAAATCGATCTAGAATATTCATACAGCGATGGCGAATTTTACTATTTCATGCACCCAGAAACTTTTGAGCAATATTCAGCAGATGAAAATGCGATGGGTGAGGCACTTAAATGGTTAAAAGGCCAAGAAATATGTACCGTTACCTTATGGAATGGTGAGCCTTTATCCGTTGCTGCACCTAACTTCGTGGTACTTTCAGTCACTGAGACTGACCCCGGTTTACGCGGTGATACTTCATCAGGTGGTAGCAAACCTGCAACTTTAGAAACCGGTGCAGTCGTGCGTGTGCCATTGTTCGTTAATGGTGATGACTTGTTGAAAATTGACACCAGAACAGGTGAATATTTGTCACGGGCTAAAGAATAATCCGCTGAGGTGGATAGATTTCCACCTTTTTAGCAACGTTTGATTGAAAAACTCAATATATCTTGAATCTTATCCACATCCAAGCATAACATTAACAACCGATCCACACCCAAAGCCACACCCGCACAATCGGGTAAACCCGCATCCAATGCCGCTAGAAAATACTCATCCAGCGGTAAAATCGGTTGACCCTGCTTCGCCCGTTTGGTTAAATCTTGTTCAAAGCGTTGTCGTTGCTCAATCGAATCTGTTAATTCATCAAAACCATTGGCTAACTCAATCCCTTTAAAATAAAACTCAAAACGGGCAGCCCATTGTGGATTATCAGTTTTTTTACGGGCTAAGGCGGCTTGTGAGGCGGGAAAATCTTTAATGACAATAGGACAATCTTGTGGCAAACGTGGCTCAATTTCATACGACATTAACAATTGCAAACAAGTATCTCTATCAAACTGCTGAATATCATTCAAACCAAATTTTTCAACCAATTGCTGTAATTCAGCTAATTCACACTGTAATGGATGAATCGACAAATAAGTGCCAAATACTTGCTCGTAAGTGGTTATTTTTGCGGGTGGACATTCTAAAATAAATTGCAAAAAATCACTGACTTCTTGAATTAAATCTTCTTGGTTAAAATCAGGTCGATACCATTCTAATAATGAAAACTCTGGATTGTGCCAACTGCCCAACTCATCATCACGAAAGACTTTGCAAATTTGGAAAATAGCACCACTGCCCGCCGCCAATAAACGCTTCATAGGCAATTCTGGCGAAGTTTGTAAATATAAAGTTTGTCCATATAATTCAGTAATTAACGGCTCAATACTGGGTTCTGGCACAGCCGCTTGCGATAAAATAGGGGTTTCGACTTCTAAAACGTCCCGTTCAGCAAAAAATTGACGAATCTTTTGATACAACTCTGCTCGACGCTGTAAATAGACTAAATTTGCATCAGGTGGCCAATTAAAATGGTATTCAGACATAATTTTGATAATTTAATGTATCTTACATAATTGTGCTATATACTTAAGCGCAATGCTAGACCCTATTTAATAAGATTATGGATAAATCTGTTATTGACCCTGCGGTAATTAAACGGCGCGTTATTGTCACGAATATCGTGTTTACTTTGTTTTTGATTCCGTTGCCAGTATTAATTATTGCTACGCTATATATCATGTCAATGATACCTGGCGCACAAGACAGTATGATCACACTGATATTGGCCTTATCTTTCTTTTCTTATATCCCTATCTATATCACCTCTTTAGTCGGGAGTTGGGTTGCCTACTATTTTGAACATTACAACGCTGCACAATTGCTTGGTTTCTTACCGATTTTTGATATTTTATTATCTGTGATTGGGATTTTATTACTCATATTTATCTGTGATGGTTCATTTGTGTGCCGACAGATGAGTTATACACGTTACTAATCATGTCAATCAAAGACTGGGCAGAAGAAACTCGACCGCGTGAAAAACTACTGCAACGAGGTGCAAAAGCCCTCACTGATGCAGAATTATTAGCAATTTTTCTACGCACAGGAGTTAAAGGCAAAAGTGCTTTAGATTTAGCCCAAGATTTGCTCAACGAGTTTGGTGATTTACGTAGTATGCTTGGAGCGAATCAACATCGTTTTTGTGAAGCTAAAGGGCTTGGTGCGGCTAAATATGTGCAATTACAAGCCAGTGTCGAACTGAGCAAACGCTATTTAGGTCAATGTTTGCAACGCGGTAATGCTTTAACCAATCCTGAAGATACGCGCAATTATTTACTAACAGAACTTAGTGGCCGCCAGCATGAAGTGTTTGCTTGTCTGTTTTTAGATAATAAACACCGTATTATCAAATATGAAGAATTATTCTACGGTACAATTGATGGTGCCAGTGTTTATCCGCGTGAAGTGGTGAAACGGGCTTTACATCACAATGCAGCCGCAATTATTTTTGCTCACAATCATCCCTCTGGCGTTGCTGAACCCAGCCAAGATGATATTGTTATTACACAACACCTCAAACAAGCCTTGGATTTAATTGACATTCGGGTTTTAGATCATTTCATCGTGGGTGATGGCTTAGGCATCTCATTGAATGAAAGAGGGTTAATGTAAAACATTCTTTATACCAATTTATTTTTCCAATCCAGTAATACTTTCCCACATTCAAACGCATTTATGAAGCCTTTCTTAAGCATTAATTAAGCTTAGCTCTCTATAATCAATCATAATATCAAGCAGCAAAAGATCAGGTCCAGTAACGCATTGAATGAGCACGATATGCTTGAAAGCCAGATAAGCTTACATTTTTAAATCATGTCTTTCGCTTGTACTGATCACTGTTGTTAGCAACTTTTTAGAGAGGTTTTCACTCATGCCACACTCCTTGCAGCTCTGTATGAGTTCACAGAGCGATGAGCAGAGAATGGAAATAGAGGAATTCATTCATGCTTGTTTCGCTAAAAATTACGATGCCAATATCCAATCTTTCATGCCAATGCTGATTGCGGTACGTCATCAACAATCTGGACGTTTGTTAGCAGCACTAGGTGTTCGTGTGGCAGACGATGCCCACTTATATTTAGAGAAATATCTTGGGCAGTCTGCAGAAACCGTACTCACTCAACGGTTCAATCAAGAGATCAAGCGCCAACAAATTGTAGAAATTGGCAATCTTGCTTCGGTCAATACTAAAGCCATGCAATGGTTATTTCTGCAAGTGAATGCTTATTTATATCAACAACATTATCAATGGGCAATTTCAACGCTCATTCCCAAACTGCATCATAGTTTTTGTCGTCAAGGCCTGCAGTTGAGCACTTTAACTATTGCCCAAAAGCAAGTTTTAACCTTTAATGAACAAAGAATTTGGGGGCGTTATTATGAAAAATCGCCTCTCGTTGTGGCTGGGAATATTACCGAAAGTTATCAAAAATTTAAGCAGCTAACTCAAGTCGCTAAAGCAAACCCATTCAACCAACTTTGGTATCAAGCAATAGGCTCAGGGAAAATATGTCCTTCTTTATAAATTCACTACAACATTTTGCCCAGCACACACCAAACGCATCCGCGCTAGATGATGGTAAGCAAACGCTGAGTTATGCAGAATTACATCATCAAGTGCAGCAGTTGGCTGATGAGATGAGCAAGTTAAACCCATCCGCTATCGGTGTGTTGTTAGACAATGGGATGCAATGGGTTATCACTGATTTGGCTGCACAAGTATTAAATATGCCTGTGATTCCCTTACCACATTTTTTTACCGCACAACAAATTCAACATGTGATTCAAAATGCGGGGATTGATGCCATCCTTGTCGGACAAGCAGAACAAGGGCAGGCTTTTGCAGCGATTAGCCAACAACAATATAGCTTGAGCTTTGGTTTACATTATGTGCAACTGCCACATTTAATTGATAATACCTTAGATAAAACAACTGCAAAAATCACTTATACATCAGGTACAACAGGGCAAGCCAAAGGGGTTTGTTTAAATATTGAAACCATGGCAAAAGTCAGCCACAGCTTAATCCAAGCCACACACGCCAGCTCGCAAGACCGCCATTTGTGCTTATTACCGCTGTCATTGTTATTGGAAAATATTGTGGGGATTTACAGCTCATTATTGATTGGTGCTTGCTGCTGCGTTCCAAGCCTCAAAACAGTCGGTTTACAAGGTTCAACTCAATTGGACGTGCTGCAATTATTCCGTAGTTTAGAGCAATTTCAAGCCACGACTGCGATTGTATTACCGCAAATGTTACAAGCAATGGTTGAAGCGGTTGAACAAAAAGGCTTACCAAAACTAGCATTACGCTTTTTAGCCGTTGGTGGCGCACCCGTTTCCAAACAATTATTGCAACGCGCTCATGATTGTGGATTACCTGTATTTGAAGGCTATGGCTTGTCAGAATCCGCCTCAGTGGTCGCGTTAAATACCATTGATGCCCATAAAATCGGCAGTGTCGGCAAACCATTAGAGCATATTGAATTGCGGTTTAACAAAGATGGTGAAATTTTAGTCAAAGGCTCTGTCGCACAAGGTTATTTACAGCAAGATTTTGAATTAGATAATGATTATTTGCCAACAGGTGATTTAGGTTATTTGGATGATGAGGGATTTTTATACCTTACAGGGCGTAAGAAAAATTGTTTTATCACAGGATTTGGACGTAACGTTGCACCAGAATGGGTGGAAGCGGAATTGACTTTGCAGCCTGCGATTGCTCAAGCATTTGTATTTGGTGAAGCGAAACCGTTTAACGTCGCGGTCATTGTTCCAGCCAGTGCAGATGTGAGTTTAGATGCAATCCAACAAGCAATTCAAACCGCTAATCAAAGCTTGCCTGATTATGCCCAAGTAAAAAAAATCATCCCTGCTCAAGCCCCATTTTTACCAGACAATGGACAGCTCACCGCAACAGGTCGTCTGCGTCGGGCTGAAATTCTCAAAGTTTATCAAGCTGCGATTGAGCAAGTGTATTGTTAATTAATTCGATTTAAAAAAGGAAATTCCGCCATGCCATTTTTTGAAGAATTACAAACTCAAACTGAATCCGCTCGCCAATCTTTGTATCAAATTCCGATTTTACAGGCGGGTGTCGCAGGACAAATTAATTTAGATATTTATCTGGCATTTTTAACTCAAGCTTATCATCACGTTAAACACACTGTGCCTTTACTGATGGCGTGTGGCAGCCGCTTGCCTGAGCATTTATATTGGATGCAACAGCCAATTACCCAATACATTGAAGAGGAAAAAGGTCATGAGCAATGGATTTTAAATGACATTAAAGCTTGTGGTGGTGATGCGGAGGCAGTGCGTACAGCTCAACCCAGTTTAGCAACCGAAGTGATGGTGGCTTATGCTTATGATTCGATTGCACGGATTAATCCAATCTGCTTTTTCGGCATGGTGCTTGTGTTAGAAGGTACTAGCACTGCGACGGCGACACAAGGTGCTGAAAATATACAAAAAAACCTTAATTTACCCACCGCAGCCTTTTCTTATTTAAGCTCTCACGGGGCGATTGATATAGAACACATGTCATTTTTTGAAAAGTTGATGAACCGTTTAGATACTGACGCGGATAAAAAAGCCGTGATTCACTGTGCAAATGTCATGTATACCTTGTATGGTAATATTTTCAGAACAATAGGTCAGCAATATGGAATTACACAATAAACGCATTGTTTTAACAGGTGCAACAGGCGGAATCGGGCAATTATTGGCAGTGGAATTGGTCAAAAAAGGCGCGAAATTAGCGTTGGTTGGGCGTAATGCTGAACGTTTGACACAGTTGCAGCAACAGCTTGATTCAAAACAGTGTTTTTCGATTGTTGCAGATTTAAATCAACAGAATGCAATTCAAACGGTACAACAACAAGTTGAGGAAAAATGGGGCGGTTTAGATATTTTGTTAAATAATGCGGGAAAAATGTATTTTGGCGAATTTACCCAGCAAACACCTGATAATATTCAGCAAATATTAAAAGTGAATCTAACCACGCCAATGTTATTAACTCACGCTTTATTGCCAATGATGTTGAAGCAAAACAGCGGTTCAATTGTCAATATTGGTTCAGTATTTGGTGGTTTAGGCTTTCCATATTACACCACTTATTGCAGCAGTAAATTTGCCTTGCGTGGCTTTTCAGAATCGTTGCGCCGCGAACTTAAAGCCAATGGCATCAAAGTGTTATATATTGCACCGCGGGCGATTAAAACGGCGATGAATGGTGGTATTTTGGTTGAAGTACATAAAGCGACCAAAACTAATATTGATGAACCTGAAACCGTGGTTGCCCAAATTATTCGAGCCATTGAACGCGATAAACAAGAAGTCACACTGGGACAACCAGAAAGCTTTTTTATGCGGCTTAATATGTTATTGCCAAAATGGGTTGATGGTGCTTTGACCAAACAAACCGCGATTATGGCGAAATTTGCTAAAAAGGCTCATGATTAATTCTTTACTAAACAGGAAAAAAATATGTTTAAATCTCTAATTTTAAGTGCTTTATTACTCGTAAGCAGTATAACGGTTTATGCGAATGAAGCGGCACAACAAGCT
>JADGDW010000113.1 GCA_016744725.1 Candidatus Albibeggiatoa sp. nov. BB20
TGTTAACAGTATTATAAGGAAAGCAGCATTTGAATACTAAATCTAAGATGCTTGTGCGTTTAACAAAGAGTTGTTTTTGAATAAATTGCTAAGTAAAGTATAAACTTAAGTTGGATTGCAGGGTGATTGATAAACATAACTACTTAATTATAAGAGTATTGTAGTTATGCTCTGTTCTAAGAAGGTTGTGACTGTATCAAAGATGTAGATGATTCAACCTTAGTTGAAAACTGAAGGTCTTGTAAATATACATTTGGGGGTAAGTTTTATATAATTTATATAAATCAAAGGTTTATAGATAAATAATCGTATAAATAATAAAATAAATATTGAATCTAAGATGTTTGTGATGGTATCAAAGATAAAATAAGCTTTCAGGCCTTCAAAAATTCGAAAAGTGGGTGTAAACTTGTATTCAACAAGTCGCAGAGACAAACAAGAATTTCTTAAGAGGAGCTGGAGAAAAGAGAACAACAATAGAGAATAGCTTCTCGTGTTAAACACAAAGAAAAAAGAACGTTGGGGGTGATTCGTAAATCCTATCTAAATTTGGCTTACCCTGAATTTAAGTAGGTAAACCCTCCCCATTCAGAACAAAGCCCCCAACTTTTTAATTTGTAGTTTTTAATACCCTCGCCATTAAATCCCCTATCTACTTTTTGGTAGGGGCTTCTTTTTTTTGTACCTCTAATTATATACAACTTTTTAAAAAAATTCCACAATTGTATTTAAATTTAAATACTTATCTAAAACTAGAATTGGTAATTTATCACTGATACAAGCAGTAATAGCTTAAAAGGTGGGAAGTGGCTGATATTAGGTTTTAATAGAATTTATATCGTATAAATAAGCTTATACGTCCCCACTAGGATTTGAACCTAGAATCTCCGGCTTAGGAGGCCAGTGCATTATCCTGTTATGCTATAGGGACATAATTAAAACAAGCAACATTATAGATAGAGAAAACATAAAAAGCAAATGAAAGCTCAAACTGCATGAATTGCATCGATTAAACGAGTAACTGCTGTAATTTCAATGCCTTCTATCGCTTCCTTCGGTAAGTTGGCTTTAGGCACAATTGCACGCTTAAATCCATGTTTTGCAGCCTCTCGTAACCTCTCTATTCCATTAGGAACTGGGCGTATTTCACCTGCTAAACCGACCTCTCCAAACACCACTAAATCCTGTGCTAAAACCGCATTTTTAAGGCTAGATAAAATAGACAATATAACCGCTAAATCTGCTGCTGTTTCATTAATTCGAACCCCGCCAACAATGTTAACAAAAACATCTTGATCGTGGGTTATAACTCCTCCGTGCCGACTTAATACGGCAAGTAACATTGCTAAACGATTTTGATCTAAGCCCACAGTCACGCGCCGAGGATTGGGTGTATGCGACTCATCAACCAAAGCTTGCACTTCGACAAGCATCGGGCGAGTACCTTCTCTCGTTACCATCACAATACTGCCTGAAACCGCTTCTTCATGTCGGGATAAGAAAATGGCTGATGGATTATTAATTTCACGCAAGCCTCTATCGGTCATCGCAAACACGCCTAATTCATTAACTGCACCAAAGCGATTTTTTATTGCTCTTAATACTCGAAACCGGCTGCTGCTATCTCCTTCAAAATACAAAACAGTATCCACCATGTGTTCTAACACTCGCGGCCCTGCTAATGCACCATCTTTAGTGACATGACCAACTAAAAAAATCATTGTTTGGGTTTGTTTAGCAAATCGAACCAATTGCGCTGCACTTTCACGAACTTGTGCTACACCTCCTGGAGCTGATTGCAATATATTGGTATAAACGGTTTGAATCGAATCCACGACCATCACCCGAGGTTTTTCTTTTTGGGCAACTTGAATAATTCGCTCAATTTGGGTTTCAGTAAGTAATTTGACACGGCTGACATCTAAATCCAGACGTTGTGCCCGAAGGCTTACTTGTTGAGGGGATTCTTCACCTGTAATATACAAAGGTGCACTGTTCGTCGCTAAGCCTAATTCGGATACCGTCTGCAATAACAAAGTTGATTTACCAATACCAGGATCACCACCGATCAAAACAACTGAACCTGATACTAAACCACCACCAAGCACTCGATCTAATTCAGATAATCCACACGAAGTACGGGCTTGCTCTTCTGTAGCCACTGCATTGAGTGAACACACTTGTGATTGCGTACCAGCGTAACCTACAAAACGACTATGTTGAGATGTTGGAGCTTCTTCAACCGTTTCAATTAAACAGTTCCACTCATTACAGTCTGGACATTGCCCATGCCATTTATAAGTAGTTGCCCCGCATTTTTGGCAGGTGTAAGCTGTTTTTTTCTTTGCCATTGATTATTAAGCCTTGAGAAGTTCTAAACCAGTATCATTGAATAAAAAACAAACATAGCATATTGAGAGATCACAATGGAAATTGCTACTTTTGCAGCAGGATGTTTTTGGGGCGTTGAGGCGACTTTTCAAAGTTTACATGGCGTACAACAAACACGGGTTGGCTATATAGGCGGCTCTCAACCTAATCCCAGTTACGAGATAGTATGTTCAGGCAACACGGGACATGCAGAGGCAATCGAAATTGTTTATGATGAAAATACAATTGATTATGAAACATTATTAAGTATTTTCTGGCAAAATCATAATCCGACAACGCTGAATAGCCAAGGGCCTGATAGAGGGACACAATACCGCTCGGCTATTTTTTATCATACTTCAATTCAGGAGCAATTGGCCACTTTATCCAAATTACAGCTAGATCAATCTGGTGTATGGTCAAATCCGATAGTCACGGAAATTGTAGCAGTAGCCGAATTTTATCCAGCAGAAGATTATCATCAACGTTATTTAGAAAAACGCGGGATGCTCAGTTGTCATCTATAAAAGATGTTTAGCTAATATTAGTATAAAACATACCTATAATAGCACCAGCCATACAAGTAGCCAGCATGCCAGCAATGATGGATTTAATAACTTAGTTCCGCAATTTCAATTCTACGTTGTGGAGCTAGTGTTCCTAAGCCCCCAATCATAATCCCTAAACTACCAAAATTGGCAAAGCCACATAGCGCATAAATCATAATTAAACGGCTGCATTGGCTCAACTCTTCATCCCATGCTAATTGAATATAAGTAATAAATTCATTGAGAATGGTCTTGATCCCCTCAACCCAAGGTATTCCCATCAACCATACTATATATAGTCAATCCTGGTTTATGTGTTGGACTGGCAGTCCTTTTATACTTTAAAATAAAACGACTATATCAATGACATCAGCCAACCAAGTACACGTTGTAATGTGAGTGGCTCATTTGCAACTTGAGGCAATAAACCAAAGACTTGATTACTGAGATGAATCAGCGCGACAAACACAATCAGCAGTGCAATCATATTGAATAGCAATATGTCTATTTCATAATGAACTGGCATCATATTAGGTTTGCTACAATTTTGAAAAGATGATGATGTGATTCATTGGCTCAACAATATAATGCAATGCTACAAGCTGAGATAGATTTTGGATTTAAGATGGATAATAACAAGGGTTCAGGCATTTTTAAAATATATATTAAAATTAATTGATTAAAAAATAATAAGGCGAATTATAACTTATTAAAATATTTTGAATTTTCTAAAAGCCATCCCAAATGTTGATAATAACAGCCTCTCGATTTTTACTAGAAATACCCCCATATAATAGCCTCTTTATCTGTATACTAGCGATATTTTTCTAGTTTATTGAGGCCTAAATTATGCAAAGTGCATTATTTGCGCTCCTGAATCATCGATTGTTGCATTTTTTGTTTATTATCTTAGCTATCATCGGTGTTTATGGGCACACGTTAGATGTTCCATTCTATTTAGATGACTTTTCCTCTATTCAAGAAAATCCCATTATTTACCAATGGCAAGGTACAATTAAAGAGCTATGGCAATTTGCACCGATGCGAACAGTTGGCTATTTAAGCTTTGCATTGAATTATCAAGTACATCAATTTCAAGTCGATGGCTATCATATTGTTAACATCAGTATTCATGTTTTAGCCAGTTTAGCAGTTTGGGGATTATTATTAGGATTAGTCCGCACACCTGCTTTAAAAGACCAACTATCACCCGCTGCACAATTATGGCTGCCGCTGATTACGGCTTTATTCTTTGCATTGCATCCATTACAAATTCAAGCTGTCACTTATGTGGTACAACGCTTGGCCTCGCTCGCAGCCTTATTTTATATCTTGGGAATGATGGCCTATGTTTATGCCCGGTTAACCTCCAATATACTGCCGCGCTTATCATGGATAAGTTTGTTAATTGTCTGTATGAGTTTAGGTATTCTCACCAAACAAAATACAGCAACTTTACCATTTAGCTTATTACTGATGGAACTTGTTTTTTTCCCACATCACTTGCGTCGTTTACTGATTATTGGTGGTGTTGCAATGGCCAGTTTAGTGGGGATTTGGGTGATGCTTGCCTTAGCATTTCAATATAATCCATTCTCTTTGCAAGCAATGGAAGCCTTGACCAAAGAAACAACTGCCATATCCAGAGAGTCTTATTTAGCCACACAATTCAATGTATTATGGACTTATATTAAATTATTTTTCTATCCCGTTGGAATGCAGATTGATTATGATTATCCAATTACTGAAACCCTATTTAATCCTCAAACCTTACTTGCACTTGCGGGTCATTTAACCTTATTAATTATTGGATTTTTCAGTTTACGACGCTGGCCTATCATCGCATTTGGGATTTTATTTTATTACTTATCTCATGCTGTTGAATCTAGCGTAATTCCTATTCGGGATGTAGTGTTTGAGCATCGTACTTATTTACCTAATCTTGGCTTATTTGCCTTGTGTGCTTGGGTGTTAGTGGTTCAAGTGCCACGCTGGTTGGATAGAAATACCGCTATTCTTTTAGTATTAGCCATCACAATGACTTTAGGCACGATGACTTGGATGCGTAATCAAGTTTGGCGCAATCCAATTGCATTGTGGCAAGATAATGTGGAGCAATCACCATCAAAAAAACGGGCATGGGTGATTTTAGGAAAACATTTGATTCAAGCTGAACGTCCACAAGAAGGGATCAAAGCCTTATTACGTTCTGGAACAAAACTAGAAAATCCTGATGGTTCAAGTAGTACTACTTATTCTGCTGAAACATTATTAAACCTAGTGGTTGCCTATAAAAAGCTTAAACAGTATCAACAAGCATTAAATATTATCAACCAAGTCATCAAAAATCCAAGCATCGATATATTGAACCGCGCTAAATTTCATATTAATCGAGGCAATATTTATTATGAGTTGGAACAATTTGGCGAAGCTGAAAAATCTTATTTAACCGCGCTTCAGTTTTATCCTAACAGTATTTCTGCACGTGCCAATTTGGCCAGTATTTTCGCAGCAACAGGACGTTTACAAGAAGCTGAAAATACATATTTAGATATGTTGATTATTGATCCGCATAATACGGTTATTTTGCAGAATTTGGAGAAAGTGCGCCGAATGCGTTAATAAGTTATCTTATTTTAAGAACTTAAATTGATCCCCGAAGGCTAAAGCATCGATTTTTATCCAATACTGAAAAATAGCTTTGTGCTTTCTCAGCGTCATAATGATGCCTTGAGTATAATGGCATATCGCTTTTTACCTTCTTGATGGCAAATTGATTATGTCTACATCTAAAAAAATCCTCAAACGCATTGATAAACTGCTGGCTTTTTTCGAGAATCAGTTTTCACATGAAAATGACACGCCTGATTGGGAACATATTTTAGCGTGCCGTTGGCGTAAACAAGAAGGACACGGCTATTTTCATCCCATCAATAATCCACATCAAATTCAATTAAAAGATTTGCAAGATATTGAACATCAAAAAAATATTTGTGAACGCAATACAGTTCAATTTCTACGCAAAAAACCGAGCAATAATATTTTACTCTGGGGTTCTCGTGGTACAGGAAAATCTTCGTTAATCAAAGCATTGCTTAATCAATATGCTGACAAAGGCTTACGCTTAATTGAGGTTGATAAACAAGATTTAATTGATCTACCTGATATTGTCGAAACCCTGCAACAACAGCAATATCGGTTTGTTATTTTCTGTGATGACTTGTCTTTTGAACACGATGATGCCAGTTATAAAGCCTTGAAAAGCATATTAGATGGCTCACTCAGTGCCGCACCAGATAATGTGTTGATTTATGCTACATCCAACCGTCGCCACTTAATGCCTGAATATATGAGCGATAATGTGCAATCCAAACATGTTGAAGGCGAATTACATCTCAGCGAAGCGATTGAGGAAAAAATTTCATTGTCAGAACGATTTGGGATTTGGCTGTCATTTTATCCTTTTAAACAAGAAGAATATCTTGAGATTGTGGAATATTGGCTAAAAGAGCTAGGTTTGACTGAATACGACAAAGCGGCAATGCAAAAAGCGGCATTACAATGGGCATTGGCACGCGGTTCTCGCAGTGGGCGTAGTGCATGGCAATTTGCTCGAGATTGGGCAGGACAAGAAATATTTTTACATTCGGAATGTTGATTTTGCATAGAAACGATTAAACTATCAGATTCGGATGCAATGAATCAAAACAAGGAGAAATCAATGGGATTTTTGGCAGGAAAACGTGTACTTATTGTGGGTTTAGCCAGTAATCGTTCAATTGCATACGGCATTGCAAAAGCCATGCACCGTGAAGGCGCGGAATTAGCATTTACTTATCAAAATGAAAAATTAAAAGATCGCGTAACCAAAATGGCGGCGGAATTTAATTCTAGCATTATAATGCCTTGCGATGTTGCGAGTGATAATGAAATTGCAGCGGTTTTTGAAACATTAAAACAATCGTGGGATAAGCTTGATAGCATTATTCATTCTGTGGCATTTGCACCGGGTGAGGAGTTGAAAGGCGCGTATTTAGAAAATGCAACCCGTGAAGGCTTTTTAACTGCGCATGAAATCAGTTCTTACAGCTTTTCAGCCTTGGCCAAAGCTGGCAAAGATATGCTATCAGAAAATGGTTCAATGTTGACTTTAAGTTATTTAGGCGCGGTGCGTTCAATGCCAAATTACAATGTGATGGGTCTTGCCAAAGCCAGTTTAGAAGCCAACGTGCGTTTTATGGCGTATAGCTTGGGTGAAAAAGGAATTCGGGTGAATGGGATTTCAGCAGGGCCTATTCGTACTTTAGCTGCTTCAGGCATCGCTGATTTTAAGAGTATGTTGGATTATGTGAAAAATCGCACACCATTGAAGCGCAATGTTACAACTGATGAAGTGGGTAATACTGCTGCATTCTTATGTTCTGATTTAGCGTCAGGCATTACAGGTGAAATTACTTATGTAGATTGTGGATTTAGCACCACTGCAATGTAGTTTTTTCAGGAGCATGAGTATCTTGCTTGTGCTCTCCTCATGTTGTCTTATCTCCTTCAATTTCTATCTGTTCAACACTTTGGGCAGTTTTTAAATCATTCTAGCTATGTTTTTTAAGTACTTACATACTGGGTTGAATTAAACCAAACGGTATTCATGGTTATCAACAACAATAGTTTGATTAACCCTTTCTTAAAGTTAAAGCCTCACTTACACATGTAGATGGGGCTTTTTTGTTTTTAATAGATGTAGAAATTCAAAAAATTTTAGATATTCAGCAAAATAAAATTGAAAGTTGTCAGTCTTAATTTTTAAGACATTGCCAATATGCCTTGTTGACTATTCAAAGTAGACCGTTTTTTACTGGATAGTCAATTGTTCTCTAAGTTTAGCTGTCTATATTTATCAAATTAGGATAAATCATAATGAAATGGTGGGAATTGTTTTTATTCAAAATGCCAGATAAACATCACAACTGGTCGCTCAAATTTTACCTCCATCTAATTATTTAATGATGATGTTAAAAATAAGCAATAGATTTCTTCGTCTTGAATAAAGACAAGAACAAAGAGGGACATTGCTCCTTAATACTTCGACGAGTAATAAAGAGTGTCCCATTTTTAGACTCAATACATAACCACGAGGTTTGATATGTCTAACTCAACATACCTGAACATAGGAGTGCATCATGTCTGCATTAAGCTTAAGCAATAATCATACTTGCTGTCCACCTAAAAAATTGACTCAATTATCTAGTTATCTATTTATTTGGAGTTTAATTGCTATATTCCTTAGCTTTTTTCCTATAGCGGGTAGTGCCAATGATGAAACGCTCATTGTTGGTGTTGTTTTTCTCGATGCTAATGGAAATGGGTATTTTGAAGAAGGTGAATCTGTCCGAATGGGACATGATGTCTATTTAGAAGATTTAACTCTTATTAATCAAGGTAAAGGGGGTAGCTTCTATACGACAACTGATGAAAATGGTCAATTCTACTTTAGAGTTCAAAGCATTGGTGATTATGAAATTTCCACTGATTTATTGGATATGCAATTAACCACGCCATTCTTTGCAGAGGAGTTTATGCCACCACATAAAATTTCTGTGACAAAACAAGGTGAAACAGTTCAAGTTTTATTTGGTTTATCAGGCGATACATCTGGCGATTTGTTTATGAAAAATCGGGATAATAGCGTCATCATTTATAATGAGCAGTATGGTTTGAGAGCAACGCCAAAGGCAGAAGGTCATGATGCAAAAGCGCTGACTCAAATGGAAACTCAACAACTAGATATCGAATCATTCACGGGAGCTAATAATGCAGCAGAAATTTTTCTTGCACCAAACGGTAGCACTCTATTAGGTGGTGGAGACGATAATACAAGAAGAACTCGCGCTGATAATGATAATTTTACAGTTATAGTTGGGCAAAACGTGTCTACCACAGGCTCAGAAAATATCTTCAATGTTAATAAAAATCCTGATGGTAGTGTCTCGTTAGTCAATAAACAATATCCAACGGTGACAACAACTTTAGGGGAGAATGGTAGTTATACAATCACTGATTTAGAGTTTCCTGATCATGTTGTCAGTGTAGATGATAATGGTAATTTTGTTGTTTCAGATAGTGAATACCCTGACGCTTCTTTATCTGTTTCCCCAGATGGCACTCAAATAGTTCAAGATAAAGAATTTGAAGGTGTTTCGCTGCTCTTAAATGGTGACGATAATTATACAATTACAGATGAGGAGTTTCCTGATTTAGTTGCTACTTATAACCCTAATGATGAAAGCTATGTTGTTACTGATACAGTTGAAAATTTAACCGTTTATATTGATAGTCAAGGTAACTATACCGTTGTTGATAATGAAAGCGGTACTTGTATAGAAGTAACTAACTTGCGGTGGGATATTCTTAAGAGTATCGGTAACTTCATTAATAAAATAGCTAAATTCGTCGCTAAAATAGCTAAATTTGTCGCCAAAATAGCCAATTTCATCAAAAAAGCTTTACCCATCATTACCAAAGTCTTAAAAGTTGTCAGTATTGTTACCGCAGTATTAGCTCCTATTTTTCCACCTCTATGTCCTGTCTTATGTGCAATTTCTGCCTTTACAGGAAAACTTGCAACCTTCTTGGAAACCAGCTCTCCAGCAATTAATGCCTTTTTAGATAAGACAATTGATATTGCAGAAAAAGTAGAAAAAGGTGCAAATAAAGTTGCTGCTTGGACAGAGCCAAAAGACGAGGATAAAAATACTAAACGAGCTATTCGGCGTATTCCACGTAACTCATTGGATACATTGAATTGTGAACCTCCTCCAACATTAGCATTGGATTATCTTGTGGGAGCTGCACATGATTCTTATCATATTCTAACTTGGGCTACGCTTGCTGAATTTGGTAACCAAGGATTCAATATTTGGCGTACAACCAAACTTGATCCATCAGGTAATCCAATTAATTTAACTCAACTTAATGCTGAAATGATTGCTGCCCAATCTGATACTCAATGGGGGACAACTTACAGCTTTAAAGATGAGCAAATTTCTGCCAATCAAACTTATTATTATGTCCTTGAGAATATTAATTCTGAAAGCGTTACAACTAAATATATGGATTTCGTTGCAACAGTTCAGTCTGCTTTAGTTAGCAAACCTATATGTTTATTATATGGTGTGCAAGATGAAGCTCTTAATGATAGCCAATTTTTCGTACACGACCTTGTGGAAAATGTAACTCGCAAATTAGGAGAATTACATCAAGGTTATGATATTGAAGCGATGGCTATTCACCCAATCACACAGCAGATTTTTGTGGCATCAGGTGATAATGCACAAGGTAGTCCTAAAGGCTATTTGTATCAGTTCAACCCAGAAACAGGTGACTTGATTGCTATTGGTACAACTGGATTTAAAGGTGTAACCAGTTTAACTTTTGATGCGACTGGTGATGTATTGTGGGCATGGGCTGAACATGATGGTTTAGGACAAATCAATTCAAATACGGGCGAAGGTACACTTATCGCTCCATTCTCTTTTAAAGTTGGTGATTTACTTTGGAGTGCTGATAATTCATCGCTGTATGCCTCTTTTGGTTCACAGTTATGGCAGTACATTCCTGCAACAGGTGAATCACAAGTACTTTGCTCAAACTTACCTTATAAAACAGAAGCTTTAACCAAGTTACCCCTTGCCATTTCTTCAGAAGGGTATTTGCTACTTGGTTCGCATCATACGGGCTTCCAATTACATGCGTTTGATGTAACAGATTGCAAATCTGTCATAACGCGCGATGTTGAAATGCCTTTCGATGATGTTGAAGGATTAGCAATTTCTGACAAGGCGTGTGTCAACTATTAATTTTTATCCATTCCAAGTGAGATAACCCATTTCACTTGGGCTTTTTTAATATCATTATTTTAGGAGAATCAATGATGAACATTTTATCGTTGAAGCACATCATTGCCTCAACTGTACTGGTAGGGGCACTTTTCAGTCACTCTGCTTCAGCTTTGCTAATTAATAGCTCTGCTGAGCAAACAGGTACAGAAGGCGTGAATGTTAGTTTTGGTGGAGCTAGCGTTGGTGTTGGTTATATTAAACGCTGGACAACAAGAGAATGTAAAAGAATATTGTTCATTAAAAAATGTAAAACTAAACATCACCAATCTGATGAAATTCAGATAAACTCATTAAGTTACACATGGAATTTTGGGGATGGAGATAGTTCTTCAGGGAGTGTTTCTACAGGTCGTAGCTATTTTAAAGATGGAGATGACAATTTATTGATTCACGTACCTGCTCCACAACATGCCTACTTTGAACAAGGACTGTATGAGGCATCTCTAACAGTAAAAGCAAGTGGTAATTCAGATACCAGAAATACAATGGTGATGGTTAGACCATCTGAGATTATATCATCTACTGCTAATGTGTGTGATAGTACTAAAGCGACAGCTATTTCTACAAGAACTCGTGGTAAATGGACAGGAAAATGGAGAGACCAAAATGGCTTTCTCAAAACAGTACAAGATACTGATATTGTCCTTATTAAGAAAGGGCATACTGTTCAATTGCCTGAAGGTAATCAACAACGCATTCAGGTAGCAGGTTTATGTATTGAGGGTTCACTTGCTACTGCTCGAAATAAAAACGCTAACGCATCTAACCATGTAGTACTGACTGCAAATGTTATTCGTAATAAGGGTACAATTGAAACATCTAATGGTGTTACTGGTTCAATAATTGGTAATAATTATTACAATGCAACTGATGCAGGTACTATTAGCATTTTTGCAGGTCGTTTTATCAATGACGGCATTATCGATGCAAAACGTGGAGGAGATGATGAACCTTATTCTTATTATGAAACTGGCAGCGGGGTCATAAATGCTTGGGGTGGCGACGGTGGTCACATTGGTATTTTCCCAAATGAATTTATAAACTCAGGCTCATTGTCTGCTGGTGCAGGTGGTGATGCAACTCTATTCAAAAGTTGGTCTCAGTTTGTTTATGGTAATGCGTATGCTGGACATGGTGGTGCTGTTCATATATCAGCTCGGAACTTAAATGAATCTGAAAGTTCTGGTAATTTAACAGCAGGCTGTGGTGGTAGTGCAGAAGCTGTTGGCGGTTGGAAACAAACGGTGAAAGTTAAACAAGCAGGATTCTTAACTTCTGCATCATTTACAGGAAATTACTCAGGAAAACTATTTGACGTAGCAGGAGGTCATGGTGGTAATCTCAGTATCAATCTTAGCCATCTGGGTGGTGCTGCTGCAGGATGTGAAGGTCAAACTTACAATCATACTGAAGTGTATCCAACTGAATATATTCGTTATGAACCAACCATATTAACCGTAGATGAAACAACTCGTTTAACGAATGCTAATACTATTTATATCTACGCTGGCGATGATGCTGAAGTAGATTTGCGTAGACTTGCTCCTAATGCAGTGCAAGCACACAAAAATATCGTATTGAGTGTAGGTGAAAACAGCACGATTGATTTACGTGGTGTAAGCAATAAAGTATTCCAAGCTGCTGAAAAAGTAGAAGTCTATGCAGACAATATATTACTTGATGATGGTGTCACTATGGAAGATTTAGCTGATGCACCAGAAGTTACGGTTAGTCCTAGCAAAATCTTATACTTTGCAGATTTACATTATCAAGCCCAAGCAAAAAGTCAAGCAAGTAGTGTATTGCCAGTTCAAGTCACAATCTTAAATAATGGTCCCAAAGCAGATACCTATACAATTGCTGCACAAGATGGTAAAAGCTGGCTTAGCCCAACATATCCAACAGAAATTAATGTAAATGGTTTACGTCGTTCAGATGTTATCTTTAATCTAGGCTTACCGGGGCTTACTAATGAGCAATCAGAATTAACAGTCACGGTCACATCTCAATCTGATCCAACAGTTAAAAAACAAGCGATTATTCGAGTTGGTGTTGAACAACCTGAAATTATTACGCCACGCGATGGTAGAAAAGCAGATGTATCCATTGTATTAGATGCTCATTATCTCATCGAAGACAAACTTGATGATGTTGCTGATAGCTTAACAAAACTATTGATTGCTAGAGGTTCTATTTCTCCAACTGATAGCGAACTTGAAGATTGGTTAAATCAATTTACTGAAGAAAATCCGCCAACTAAAAACGCTTACCTAGAGTTCATACAGCAATTTCAACCCGAAGAGCCACCAACATTACCCATTATTGAGTTAATTACATTTGCTAATAATGTAGCAACAACACGGGTCGTAACTGATAATTTAGGTGAAGTTATTGGGCGTATTCGAGCATTACAAACATCTGAATCAGATACATGTGACTCGAACTCAGTTGAAGCAGTCGAATATGCCGCAACAAACCTTAAAGAAGGTGCTCATTTATTCTTAGCAACAGCGACTAATCCAACTAAGGATATGGATGCGGTTATCCAAACGCTTCAACAAAACCTTATTAAAACGCATGTATTACTTGCCAAACCATGTGATGAAAGTTCAAATTCTGCTTTAGCCTATCAAGAATTAAGCGAAGAAACAGGCGGCTTTTTCCTTGTCACAACTCAAGATAGAGAAAGCGACTTGGCTATATTAGACCATGTACTTAATATGACAGTGAGTACAGGAAAGTTCTCTGCAAGCGGTGCAATCTTTGACGAGCAAGGCAATCCTCTTGTTGGTGCAAAAGTTGAAGCTGGCGGTATTATCACAAAAACTGATGAGAATGGTGAATGGTTTATCACAGGCTTACCAGAAGAAGAGCATACATTAAAAGTGAATATGAATGGATATGTATTTGAACCTATCAAATTTATTACTAGTCATAATTCACCAGAAGTCACGATTGCTGTTCCAGCTCCACGCTCTGCGCTTGATGTTACAATTGAGAGACTGCCTAATATCGTAGAACAAGGCGAACCTTTATTGACTTATTCCACAGTGATTAGCAACAAAGGTCATACAACTGCAACAGGTATTCAATTAACGCAGACATTATCTACAGGTCACGCCGATGTACATGTTGAAACGCAAGGTGGTACATGTAGTTATGATGGTACTGCAAATATTAGTTGTCAATTGAATAATTTACCTGTTGGACAAAATTGGGTAGTTGATACACACACACTACCAACTCAGACAGGTACATTAACAACTCACGCAAATCTTACTTCTCAGCAGTATCCTGAAGAAGATGATACCTTGCAAACTCGTGTATATCCTTATTTCAGAGCGGTTACATGGGCATCTCCAAGTCCCACTCTATTAAATGGTAATTTTGTTTATACAATGCGAGTTATCAATGGTAAATACAGTACAGCTATTGCAGAAGATGCAGTTGTTAAACTTCAATTACCTAATGGTGTTTCCTTTATTAGTGCAAACCTTGGTGAACTTGGAAATTGTGGGCATAATGCAGGTCTTGTGACATGTAATCTCAATCCTATTCCTGAAAATAGCACCGCAACTTTTTACATTACAGCAAAAGCAACTCACACGGGTACACAACAGCATACTGCGGAAACAACAGCTAAACACTTTGACTCTGTCACTAGCACAGGAAAAGTAACTGTTATTAACCCTGTGACGACGTTTGACAGTGCCGATATTATGTTCTTAGTTGATACCACAGGTTCAATGGACAATGACATCCAAGCTGTTATTGAAGCCTTAACTCAATTAACTGATGAACTTGATAACAATGGCAAGCAAGCACCTAAAGTGGGTGTGATTTTGTTTAAAGACGAAGTGACTGATACGATTGTTACGGATAATTTAGAATCAGTCATTCGACTATTGCAAAATATCAAAGTCAGTGGTGGTAATGATAAATACTTCTGCCCTGAAAATACAGTTTCTGCAATGATTCAGGCTGTCAGTTTAGTCAATAACAATGGACGGATTATCCTTGTTACAGATGCTTCTGCTCATCCTGATACAGATGCAGATGAATCTTTGACCGTAATGAAAACCAAGAATGTTAAATTTGATGGCTTTTTGACTGGTGATTGTGTTACAGGTAATTTATCTGGTCAATTAACACGTCGTCGTACTCGTAGTGATGAGGCATTACAATGTGACTCTACTCTTGCCAGCGAAGTTGCCAGTGCCAAACAAGTCTACGGATGTATGGCTGAACAAACTGATGGTATTTTGGTCGATGCTGAAGGGGTTAAAACTGGTGACATAGGTGCTATTGATGAATATGTGACTCACATGATGGGCGCGCTACAAGAAGTTGTTGAGCAAGTTAATCCAGAGCCAATTGAAACACCTGAAGATACTTCTATTAATACAGGTACTGATAACAAAAATGTCAAAGATGATGGCAAAGGTAGTGATGATGGTAATGAGGAAGGGTTTGAGCCTACCAACCCCGAAACAGGCGTATTCTTACCTCCTCCATTAGCTGATGCTTACTGGATATTCGTTGGCAGTCCAAATGGACATATTGTTAGCCAACCAGCAGGTATTGATTGTAATAAAGGTGAAGGACAATGCTTCTATTACTTCAAACGTGGTACGCAACTTAAATTGATTCCTCAAGCTCCAGCTGGTCTATATTTTGATAGTTGGACAGGTGATCTCGGTTGTGAAGACGGTGAATTTACTGTAACTGGCACTAAAGGATGCGGTGCAATCTTTTACGGTATTCGTGGTTATCAACAACCATAAAATTTAACTAACTCCAAATAAGAAGCCTCTTTTACTTTACGTAATAGAGGCTTTTTTATTGTGCCAAATAAAATCCCTTTGTTTTATACTAATTTAATAAATAGATTTATCTCATAAAATTTAAAGAATGCTTATAATGAAAGCCATAGGATATAGATATAGATATAGATATAGATATAGATATAGATATAGATATAGATATAAAAATATAATACTCCTTCTTATATTAATACCTTAGCCATGCTTTTGAAAAATAACGTAACCTGTTTATTTTTTATAAAAAACTGGTATTTATTTTAAATCAATTACTTATCCTGTTATAGCG
>JADGDW010000114.1 GCA_016744725.1 Candidatus Albibeggiatoa sp. nov. BB20
GATATATTCCAGTTGGTTATAGGTGATGGATTCTAAGTTTATTAAATAGGGCTCTGTAGCATCTCATGCAGTATTCTACAAAAATACTCTAATCAAAACATTTAATCAGTTGTGGCAAATCGCCTTCCAACGCCATTGCTTGACGCATGATAACCTTTTTCGCTAAACCACTGGAATTAGTCAGATTCAAACCAAAATTACGTAACCATTTAACAGGCGGTGCTGAATGTCCAAACACGTTTTTAAAACCATACATTGCACCCGCCATCATCACATTATGCCCTTTGCGCCAGCGTTCATAACGTCTTAAAACTATTTTTTGCCCAAAGTCTTCATGTTTAGCATTAATCAATACTTCGCCCAAAGTTGCGGCATCTAACAAACCTAAATTGACCCCTTGGCCTGCAAGTGGATGCACCGTATGTGCCGCATCACCAATTAAAGCTAAACGAGGTTGGACATATTGGCGTACCACACGGCTTTGCAGTGGAAATGCAACCCGTTGACTGCTCTCTAATATTGCGCCTAATTTATGTTCAAAAGCAGCTTCTAACTCCTTGTGAAATTCATCTGTATCCAAATCAACTAAACGCAAGGCATGAGGACTGTCTACACTCCACACAATCGAACACCAATGTTTATCTTGCAATGGCAAAAATGCCAACGGCCCAGTGGGTAAAAATCGCTGCCATGCGGTAAATTGATGCGGCAACTCAGTTTTAATATTGGCGACAATGGCTTGTTGTCCATAATCGTGCATATCGTAGGGAATACCCGCTAAATAACGAATATAAGAATGTGCACCCTCTGCGCCAACCAATAATTGTGTGCTGATCGTTTCGCCATTATTCAAATGAACCTGCATTGTTTTGCCTGTCAATTCAAAATTTTCTACTTTCAAAGGGCGATACATGGTTAAGTTTTCAAACTCGCTTAAACGTTGGGTTAAGGCTTTTTGAATCACAGATTGCTCAACAATATAACCTAAACTGGGTTCATGAATATCGGCACAATCAAAATGAATTTCACCCGTTCCCGTGGCATCCCAAACGTGCATGTGTTCATAGGGACTGATACGACTTGCTTGCATAGCATCCCAAGTTTGTGTATGCCGAAAAATATATTCAGAAGCACGAGTTAAAGCAAAAGTACGTAAATCGGCTTGTTCTGTATCCCAAGGCTTTTCAGGACTGGCTTCAACAATACCCACATTAAAATTTTGTTGTAATAAAATCGCGGCTAGGGTATTCCCTACCATTCCCCCTCCAACAATTAATACGTCATGATGTTGCATGAAAAGCCTCGGTAATGTCTATCCAGTGTAAAAATGCTTCTAACTTCAAAGTACGGGTTTATAATGAGTGCCCCATATCCATAGCGTAATATAGCATAACGATGGCTCAAAAAAATTATCACTTACTGGGTTTTGTCGCGTATAGCGGTACAGGAAAAACCACCTTATTAACCCAATTGATTCCGCTGTTAAAAACCAAAGGGCTGCGCATTGCGGTGATTAAACACAGCCATCATGCGTTTGAAATTGACCACGAAGGCAAAGACAGTTACCGCCTACGTCATGCGGGTGCAGTACAGACGTTACTCACATCGCAAAAACGTTGGGCTTTAATAGAAGAAACCCCAGAACGTGAAATAGAGGTGACATTACAAGAAGCAATTGAGCATTTAGATACCGACTCTATTGATTTGATTTTGACTGAAGGCTTTAAATCTGCCTCTTATCCTAAGATTGAATTGCATCGCCCCAGTCTAAATAAACCACTATTGTATCCAAATGATAATGATGTGATCGCAATTGCAACTGATGCACCCTTGAATGAGTTGTCTCCAATTCCTTGTTTAAACTTAAATGCGATAGATGACATTGTATGCTTTATTGAAGATTTTATAAAAACAGGCACAGATCGTATTGTTTCTTGATGATTGGCAGACATTCCACTAAAACATAAAAACACTTGATACTACGCTTGTTTTTGCTATTCTAAACAACCCTTTTCAGCAAAGTTGCAGCTATGTTTACAGGTATTATCCAAGCATTTGGCAAAATCCAACAGATTCAACCAACGGGTGTTGATGCGCGTTTCAAAATTCACACAGGCCAACGCTTTCTCGACGGCGTTCAACTGGGTGATAGTATTGCAGTCAATGGTGTCTGCCTAACCGTAACTGAAATGACGGGTGATTGCTTTTGGGCTGATGTGTCAGGCGAGACTTTACAGCGCACCACTTTTGCCCATTTAAAAACTAATGATGCAACCAATTTAGAAAAAGCCGTAACCCCTCAAACCCACTTAGGCGGCCATATTGTCAGCGGTCATGTTGATGGGATTGGCACATTGACTGAGCGTTATAATGATGGACGCTCGGTGCGTTTAGCGATTAAAGCCCCTGACAGCTTAGCAAAATATATTGCTGAAAAAGGCTCTATTTGTGTCGATGGCATTAGCCTAACTGTAAATTTGGTCAAAGGTGCAGTGTTTGAACTCAATATTGTGCCGCATACTTTGGAAAAAACCACTTTAGGTTCAATCCAAACAGGCCACGAAGTCAATTTAGAAGTCGATGTGATTGCCCGTTATTTAGAACGCCTGCTGTTAGGCGATAAAGCGGCTCATCCAAATACCAGCAATATCACCGAAGCCTTTTTGCAACAAAACGGTTTTGTATGATGATTTTTTTTGCATTCCCTAAATTTTCTATGGTTTAAATCTGCAAATTACACCCTATTTTGCGGATATAAGCAATTTTTATGTATCGGCGTTTTTCAACACTCTGCGACGCACTAATACCATGATAACAAACGTAATGCAGACAGTTACAATCATTGCAGGAAATAATATAGTCGTGGCTGAATAATGTTCTAATGCGACAATAGCAATTGCACTTCGAATGGCTATAATCATAAAAAAGGTTAACTGTTCATCAAAAGGAGAGACATAGGTTTTTCTCAGTGTTGGGACAAAACCCAATAAATCTGTCAGGGTTAAAATCAGTACAGCCCAAAATGGATCGGAGGTAAAAAACCATAATGGCAAAGAACTTAATGCAAGTATAAAAAAGACCCAATCAGCTCGGACAATACCGTTATCGGCACAATGTTGATAGGCAAGAAACGCAACATAGAGTGTAATTAAACCTGATACGGCTGTAGACCACGCGCCGATACCTGCACCGCCAGCCAATTGAGCGAAAAAAACGATACAGGTGGTTAAGCCCCAGACGATCCAAGAAAAAACATGTGGTTTAACTTGACCCCGTAAAATGGCACGAATATAGGGAAAATAAGCAATGAATGTGAGCGTGATAGCAATCGCGCTGAGAAGGTCTTTATACATAGATCACTTTATTTTTTGAATTTTCTCCATATTAATCGATTCAATTATAAAGAGAAAGTCAGCAACAACTTTAACACAAGCATACATCACGTTAGATGCGTGGGTTGCAACGAATTGAAAAAGACATAACGATATGATGACACAACCAATTGACCAATATGCTGTTATTGGCAATCCGATTGACCATAGTAAATCTCCCTCAATTCATAGTTCATTTGCCTATCAAGCAGGTCAAGCTTTGGATTATAAAACTATGCTGGTGAGCACAGATGAGGGTGAATTTGCTAAAGCAGTGCAGGCATTTCAACAAGAAGGTGGTAAAGGCTTAAATATTACAGTGCCTTTTAAGCAACAAGCTTGGGATATTGCTCAACAACGGACTTCACATGCTGAACATGCAGGCGCGTTAAATACTTTGTGGTTTGATGAACAAGGTGTGATTCATGGTGACAATACCGATGGTGTTGGTTTAGTGCGTGATTTAACTATGAACTATCAGTTTGCTTTGCGAGATAAAAAGATTTTAATTATGGGTGCAGGTGGGGCAGTCCGAGGCATATTACAACCCTTGCTAGCGGAGAATCCCGCCAGTTGTACAATTGTAAATCGCACGGTATCCAAAGCCCAAGCATTAGCGACTTTATTCCAGCAACAAGGTCATATTCAAGCCATAGGTTACGAAGATTTGCAAGGCGAGTATGATTTAATCATCAATGGCACATCTGCTAGTTTACAAAGCCAATTACCTCCTCTGCCAGATAACGGTTTAATTTTAGATAAAACATGGTGTTATGATATGATGTATGGTGCGAATGATACTTTATTCATTCAATGGGCAAAGCAGCATGGTGTACCAAAAACAATTGATGGATTGGGTATGTTAGTTGAGCAAGCCGCTGAATCCTTTTATTTATGGCGTGATATTCGCCCAGAAACCGCAAGTGTGATTCAAAAATTGCGGATGACATTAATGAATGAAAATCGGCCTACAGAAATTGGTGGGTCTAAAGGACTTGAGCCTACTCGTTATGGAGATTGGGAACGTAAAGGACGTTGTGTTGATTTTTAAGTTACGGGTAAGGGAGTGCAGATGCAAAATGGTTTTTGTACTCCCTGTGAAAAATATTTCATCATAAGTGTTGGAACAAAATCTGTTATTGTGCGTAATAGCCGTTTTAAGTCACCTCAAAGAGTATTCACTCACTCCAATAGCAACCGCATATTTTGCCATAATTTAAAAATAGGCTAAAAAATAATAGAAATGATTATAACTTGAATAGGTTTCAGATTAACAGTATTGCTCCAGCCAGAGCATTCGTTTTCTATCTTAAGGAAATGCCTCACAGGAATAACACTTGCCTGCATTTTCATTTTATAATAGCGTTTATAAACCTACAGAATAGATATGAACTAGATTCAAACTGCTGATATTAAATGACCTTGATTTAGAATCAGCAAAACAACAATGACCGATTAATCTTGCCTGTGATTCATCTTGAAATTAAAGCCATAAACTCAAAATTGAGCCACCACCATATGAAACACACAGCATCACCAAGTAAGCCCAAAAGAAGCCTTTATCGGTTGATTATTTTACTTTTTGTAAGTCAAGTCGTGATTGTTTCTGGTTTGACAGGCTATCTTGCATTTCATAATGGGCAATTGGCTGTGGCAGAACTTGCCTCTCAATTACGCAGTGAAATTACCCTGAGAATTCAGCAAAAACTCATTTCATATATGGAAACTCCGCATTTAATCAATCAAATCAATGCTGATGCGGTACGCACGGGTTCATTAGATATTTATCGTCCTGACGCGCTTCGACAACATCTTTGGCAACAAAGCCGTATTAAGCTCTTCTCAAACAGCGTTGGCTATATTGGTTTGGCCACCGAAGAACCTAACTATTACGGGGTGCGTCGCTTACCTGATGGCACGACAAAGTTTGACAGTTTAATCACTTTAAAGGGTGGAAAATATTTAGAAACATGGTTTGCTGATGAAGCAGGGGTTTATGACCGCACTGAAACGATTAGTAAAAATCCTTATGATCCGCGTATTCGACCTTGGTATCTGCTGGCTCAAAATGCAGAAAAACAAGTATGGACGGATGTATTTTCTTATTTTTCAGGAAAAAATATTGCGATCTCCGCCAATCAACCACTTTATGATACTAAAAATGAATTCGTTGGTGTGGCCAGTACCGACTTGATGTTAAGTGAAATCAGTGACTTTTTGAAAGGGCTTAAAATTGGTAAATCAGGCAAAACGTTTATTATGGAGCGTTCGGGGAAATTAGTCACCAGCTCCATTCTTGCTAGCCCGATTCGTTATGACCAATTTGGTAAAGTATTGAGTGATAAAAACAGCAAAGTGGTTCGTTGGCTAGCAACCGAAATCGAAAATGAGCAGATTCGCACCGCTGCACAACATTTGAAGCGTCACTTTAACGGCTTTGAACATATAAAAGGCACACATCAATTGCAGTTTTATTTAGATGGCCAAAAAGAATTTATTCAGGTATCAGCCTTAGATGATGGGCGTGGGCTGGATTGGTTAGTGGTGGTAGTCGTGCCAGAAGCTGATTTTATGGAGCATATTTATAAAAATACCATGACAACCTTGATTTTAGCAGGTTTAGCCCTGATCATTGCGATGATTATTGGGGTGTTTACCGCAAAATCGATTACTAAGCCTATTTTAAGTTTAAATGAAGCTGCCAAGAAATTAGCCCAAGGCCAATGGGAACAAAATTTACCAATTCAACGTGGTGATGAAATTGGCGAGCTTGCCACCTCATTTAACAGTATGGGACAGCAACTTAAAGGTTTAATCGAAAATTTAGAACAGAAAGTGGCAGAACGCACCCAACAATTATCCAAAGCATTCAAAAGCTTAAAATCTTCTCAAGCGCAATTAGTCCAATCAGAAAAAATGGCATCACTGGGGCAAATGGTCGCAGGGGTTGCCCACGAAATCAATACGCCATTGGGCTATGTCAAAGGCAATGTAGAAACGTCTCAAGACTTATTCGCAGTGGTTGAAGAGCTATTAGTTGAATTTGAGAAGCTACATAAGCTGTTAACTCAAGACCCCGATGAAGCTGCTTTGGCGCAACAATTTGCCGTATTAGATGAATTAATCCAAAGTTTCCATGAAGATGATGTGTTAGATGATATTAAAGAATTAAGTTTGGATGCCGTACATGGGGTACAAGAAATTTCTAAATTAGTGATGAATTTGAAAAATTTCAGCCGTTTAGATCAAGCCCATGAAGAGGATGTTGATTTAAATAAATGTATCGATAGCGTATTAAATATTGCGCACAATCTGTTAAAACACAAAGTCGAAGTGAAGCTACAATATGCTGATTTACCTAAAATTGTTTGCTCTCCTTCACAAATTAATCAGGTACTATTAAATATTATTACCAATGCCGCACAAGCAATTGAGGGTAAAGGAATTATATTAATTAAGACCCATTTTACTAATAAGTCAGTGAGCGTGTTAATTCAGGATAATGGAGCTGGGATTGATAAAGCACACTTAGAGAAAATTTTCGATCCCTTCTTTACCACCAAACCTGTTGGTGAAGGTACAGGCCTTGGTTTATCTATCAGCTATCGGATTATTCAGCAGCACAAAGGCAAAATTAAAGTGACTTCACAAGTGGGTAAGGGGACAAGATTTGTGATTATGTTGCCGTTGAAAACCGATTATTCATCATAGGCATTGTTTTCATTATGTAAAGAGTTCAAAGTTTGGTAGTCATGCAAAATATAGTGCCAATCATTATGAGTTAATTTAATGAATTGATAATGAATGATATAAAAACATATTTTACAGAATAGTAATTCTATGTTTATTATATATAATAGCTCCCAAAATATTGATAAGAGGTTAGTTAGTATAAATGGATTGTCCAAGATGTGAATCAGATAAAACAAAACTGAATGGAAGTGTTAAAGGCAAGAAAAAAGCCTTGTGTAAAGAATGTGGATATCAATATGTATTGGAAAAATCAGATTATTTTGTAGAACAAAGACAGTTAAGTGTGCTGGAAATAGTAGATGCTTTGTTGTTAGAAAGAATGAGTTTAGCAGCGATAGTAAGAGTGACAAAGGTGAGTGAAAGGTGGTTATGAATCGGATAAAACCAGTCCAAATGGGGAATATTTGATTCGCGTGTCTAAAGCAGGTGTAGATGTTAATTATGTTCTGTTTGGTAATTCCAAAGAAGTTAATGTTGATAATTATGGAGATGATTTTTTAGAAGTTATGGAGTTAAAGCTTGATGAATGCCAAAAGAATCTTCGTAGTTTTGAAACTAGTATACAAACCATGCAACAGGCTTTATCTGAAATAAAGAATAAGGAATGAAGAAAAAACGGGCGAAGTACCTATGAACGTGTTTTTAGTCCGCATAGGTTGAAATGTCAGGCTGAGGCACAAAACCTAACCTATTGTGTTCTCCAGTCCAATTATTTTATTTCATGTGAAATTTCAGGATAACTCGAGATTATTTTTAATAATGTTTTTGCTGTACCTGAAAGCTTACGGCGGGCGACCTTGCTCCCACTGTTGTAAAGTTCATGAAGATATATCAAATGCATTAGCAAATTCTGATTGAGACATTTTGCAACACATTCTTGTTTCAGCAATTTCATTAGGCTTTATTTGATACGTTTCACCATAATGGCCTTGTTTAATATCTCGAATTGTGCCAAGCAATTCAGTGCCTATATCTCTTGTTGCATCATGTTCAAGCAGTTCTTTTTCACCAAGTGGCATAACCCGCTTTCTCTGCAATTTGTTATCATAAAGACATAGAAATAGAACAAATGAAGATGCCACCATATCAATTGAGAGATAATCAAATTCAGATCGTTAATACCTGCACAAGACACTCAATTTCTGAGTAAATACATTGTTTACAACCTAGCTATAATTTAAGAAAATTAGCTGAGAATTGATAAATTAACAGCTATTCAGACTGTAGATAAAAATCATCATTCAATAGCTGCTCAACCAACAAACGCCTCTCCTGCATTCAATTCTTAATGTCATCACAACTCAATAATTAAGAACACTCGGAGTATAGGCTTGAGAATTCTGAAGTATAAATCATCAATCAAAAATTTGCCTGTCCTCATTTTTGCTTATAAAACCTTTCTTATTTATTAATAAAAGTTGATAATAAGAAAACATATAAAAAACAAGCTTTTTCACCTACAGATAATCAGCCACTCATAATTATTAACAACAATAAATGGCTTTGCATCCTTAATAAAAGTTGATAATTAAGAAAGCATATAAAAACAAGCTTTTTCATCTATTGATAATCAGCCGCTCATAATTATTAAAACAATAAATGGCTTTGCATCCTTGGCATATCACACTAGAATGCAAACGAAGGGAAGCGTATGCAAGGAGCAACTCACGGGCATCTCAACATGGACACCTCACTTACCGCACAATTTTTTACCCACAGTGCCAGTCTATTTTGTATTATTGACTTTGATGGTATTGTGCAACAAGTCAATACAGCATGGACGCAACGTCTAGGCTATGCCCAAGAAACGCTTATTTCTCAACATTATGCGCAATGGGTGCATCCTGCTGATGTAGAATTATTAAAAAATGTCATCAGTGCTGCGCCAAATACAACACCACAATACTGCCATACCCGCTTAAAGCAACAAAAAAACCAATGGTTTAGCTGGGAAATTACTACAGATCAGCACAATCAAGCTATTTACGCCATTCTGACACCGATACAAGCCAATATCCCGATAAACTTAGCCCCAAACACTCAAGCACCTGCTGAATTTATTCAATATTATCAACAACAAATTGCACAACAAACCATTCAATTATTTAAAAATACCCCGTTAGGCGTAATGCTGACAGATTTGCAATCTAAACCCTTAGCAATCAATCCCGCGCTGGAACAGTTACTAGGCTATAGTTTTGAGCAAATACAACAGCTTTTTAAACAAGCACACCCCAATTGTATCAAACTAGAATCACAGCATTATGCCAGCTTAATCTCAGGCCAAAGTGAATCTTATCAATTACAAACCCAATATTATCGGTATAACAATCGTCCTATTTGGGTTAATTTAACCGTTTCTGCAATCCATGATAATGCTGGGCAAGCAGTGTATTTGCTGATTTTTGTACAAGACATAAGTTCCCAACAACAAATGACCGATGCTTTAACCCATCGTGCTGAACGGTTTGAATTAGCCATGCGTGGTGTCGGTGATGGGGTGTGGGATTGGGATGTGGATACAGAACAAGTGTATTTTTCCACTCAATGGCAGCAATTATTAGGTTATACATTGCAGAATATGCCAAAAAATTTAACTGATTGGCAATCTTGTATCCATTCTGACGATTTGCCAACAGTCAAACGTGAACGCCAAGCACATTTAAATAATCTTACCCAGCGTTACGAAACCATTTATCGTATCAAACATCATCAAGATTACTATATTTGGGTATTAGATCGTGCCACTGTATTACGAACCGCAGACGGCAAAGCTTATCGTATGATAGGTACTTATGTTGAAGTCACCTCATATAAATACAATGAGCAGGCACTAGAAGAAGCTCGTGATTTTCTGCATACCGTATTAAATGAAATTCCTAACCCGATTGTGGTAAAAAATGCCCATCGCCGCCAATTGTTTAACAAGGCCTTTTGTGAGTTATTGGGCTATAGCCGTGATGAAGTTGAAGTGCGTACTGATGATGAATTATTTTCAGTTCAAGAAGCGCAGACCTTAAAACAACAAGATGATATGGTATTTAAAACGGGGCAAGATGACTCCCAAGAAATCACGATTCAAGATGTGAAACAACAAATCCATACTGTTTTAGTCAAAAAAACCCTGCATCAAGACCAACGCGAACGCCCATTTATTATCGCGGCCATCACGGATATTACTGAACGCAAACAGATTGAGCAGCAATTACAACGCAATGAAACCTTATTGTCAGCAATTTTCACTCAGATTGGAGTCGGCGTGAGTGTCACCGATGAACAAGGAATTTATATTCAGCTCAATCCCGCGTATTGCCAACTTTTTGGTTATCAACAGCATGAATTGATTGGACAGCCTTTTACCCATATTCTCCCCCCAGAACACCGCCGTCACGCAATGCGTTTATATCATGTGTTTAGTAATGGTAAATTTCGACAATATACCGAATGGAAGATAAAGCATCGAAATGGGCATTATATTGATATTGAATTGCGGATTCGGTCGCTGGGTGAAATTGATGGCCGTCCACTGCAATTAAGTTTAATTACCGATATTACTGAGCGGAAACAAGCTGAATTATCCTTACAACGCAATCGAGAACGTTATCGCCAATTGTTTAACAATGGTAATGATGCGATTTTAGTACATGGTTATAACGATGATGGAATGCCGACTCATTTCACCGAAGTCAATGATATTGCGTGTGAGCGATTTGGTTATGTGCGACAACAATTATTACAACTGACATCATTGCAATTATACCGTTTAAATAATCCAGATCGAATGCGTGAGCAAACCCAGCAATTACTCAAAGACAAACATATTTTAGTCGAAACGGTGATTTATACCCGCTCAGGCAAAGAAATTCCCAGTGAGTTGAATATTCATTTATTTACTTTAGAAGGTGAATTGACTGCGTTGGCGATTATTCGTGATATCCGTGAACGTAAACAAGCCCAACAGGCTTTAGCCTCACAAGAAGCCGAATATCGCAAACTGATTCAACATGCCAACAGCATTATTATTCGGGTCAATCCGCAAGGTCGAATTCATTTTTTCAATATTTTTGCCGAGCAATTTTTTGGTTATCAACCACAAGATGTGATTGGACAGAATATTTCAGGTACGTTGTTACCGTTTGAGCCTGAGAATTGGTTAGATAGCTTTGACTTAGAAGACTTTTTAGCTCAGCCACAACATTACGTTTATATCGAAAATGAGTGTCAATGTGCCAATGGTGATCGAGTTTGGGTGGCATGGACAACAAAACCGATTTTTAATGCAGATGACAAGTTGACTGAGATTTTGCTGATTGGACATGATGCGACTGAGCGCAAAATAGCCCAAGAAGCTTTACATGAGCGTGATCGAGTATTACAAAGTGTGGCGAATAGCACTCAGCATTTATTAACCACCTTGAATTATGACGATGCGATTGGCAATGCCTTGGAAACACTGGCCACGTTGACCAATGTTGACCGTGTATATATTTATGAAAATCACAAGCATCCAGAAATCGATCAACCCGCGATGAGTCAACGCTTTGAATGGCATGTAAAACGCAATAAATTATTTATAGATCAACCCGCTTTGCAAAATATAGATTACGGCGCATTTTTACCACGTTGGTATACTCGATTGATTGCAGGTAAAACCATTAGTGGTTTAGTCAGTGATTTTCCAGCAGACGAACGTGTCAGCTTTGAACGTAAGCGCGTGATTTCAGTGCTGCTTGTGCCTATCATGTTTAACGAGCGATTTTGGGGCTTTATTGGTTTAGATGATTGTCAGCATAAGCGACATTGGTCAAATCATGAAATGTTTTTATTACAAGCGGTTGGTGACAGTATTCGTGGCACAATGGCGCGACGACATGCAGAAATAGAATTGCATCGCAGTCATGAACAGTTCCGCACCATTATTCAAACCAACAGTGATGGGATGCTGATTTTAGACCGCCAAGGTTATATTCGTTTTGTTAATCCCGCCGCAGAAGCCTTGTATCAAATGCCCTCTTACGATTTGATTGGGCATAAGTTTGAGACCACTAATGTTATTCCGCATTTTGATGGTGAGAATAAAGCGGAAGTCAATATTCCTGTACGAAATCCTGATGTGGAACAACGCAATCGGATTGTGGAAATGCAACTTGCAGAAAGTATGTGGGAAGGCAAACCTGCGTATGTTATCTCGTTACGAGATATTACCCAGCGTAAAAAGATTGAGCAAGCCTTGCAAGAACAATCAAAACGCAATCGGTTGATTTTAGAAAATTCGATTGATGGTTTTTGTATTTTTGATCCTGAAAATAGAATTATGGAAGCCAATCCTGCATTTTGCAAATTAGTTGGTTATGAACGGGATATGTTATTAAATACCTCAATTCGCAATTTACATCCTAGCAATGTAGTTGATTCGGTGTTATCCAAAATAGAACGGATTAAAACCGAAGGCTCTGGCATTTTTGAAACCGTATTTTTGACCTATGATGATAAACAGGTTCCTGTTGAAATGAGTAGCACTTATGTTGAAGATTGCCAAATCAGTCATCAAAGTGCTTATTTTATTTTTACCCGTGATATTACTCAACGCAAACAGGCTGAAACCGAATTACGCCAAGCCAAAGATGATGCCGAAGCAGCCAGCAAAGCCAAGAGTGAATTTTTAGCCGCGATGAGTCACGAAATCCGCACCCCGATGAATGGCGTGATTGGCATGACTGATTTATTATTGCAAACCCGATTATCCCAGCAACAACAACTTTACGTCGAAACCGTGCGCAGTTCAGGCGAAAATTTATTGACCATTATTAATGATATTTTGGATTTTTCTAAAATTGAGGCAGGAAAACTCAGTTTAGAGCATATCAATTTTAAACTGCATTCATTGCTAGAAGATACGATTAATTTGTTTGCTTACAACGCACATAGCAAAGGCTTGGAATTTAACTGTGACTTAGAACCGATTGCGTATAATTTATTGGGTGATCCGACTCGAATTAGACAAATTATCAGCAATTTATTAAATAATGCCATTAAGTTCACACCACAGGGCGAAATCACCTTTTTAGTCAAAGTACAGAAAGAAACTGACACTCATTTGATTCTGCATTTTGCAATTAATGACACAGGGATTGGCATGAGTAAAGATGCGCTAAAACGTTTGTTTCAGCCATTTTCTCAAGCGGATAGCTCTTCGACCCGACGTTATGGCGGTACAGGTTTAGGTTTAGCGATTGTCAAACGCTTGATTGAAGTGATGGATGGCATGATTGACGTATTTAGTGTGGAAGGGCGTGGCAGTCATTTCTTTTTTGAATTGCCATTGGAAAAAGCGGATATTCACAACGAGTTTGACGAGGAAGTCTTAAACCATTGGCGAAATAGCCGCATCTTATTAGTGACACCCGAATCGCATCAGCGTGAAACCATGTTTAGCCAGCTGAAAAGCTGGGATTTAGATGTTAATACCGCGGTTCATGCGGGTGATGGCTTACGTCAATTGCGTACTGCAAGTGGCCAAGGACAAGGCTATAGTTTGGTGATTAGTGATTACAATATGCCTGCAATGAGCGGCTTAAATATGGCCAAGGCGATGCAAAACGATAAGATGCTGGCGCGAACCCCCGTCATTATTCTGACTTTAATCAATGAGAAACTACCCTCTGAATCCCGTGATAATAAAATGATTTGGCAACTCAGCAAACCGTTAACTCAGGCTAGGTTTTTTGCAACACTCGGTGAAATTATTGGTAAACGCAGTACTATCACGATGACCCAGCCACACATTGAGCCACTGTCTCAATTGCAAGATTATCAGATTTTAATCGTAGAAGATAACAAGATAAATCAAGCAGTTGTCAGCGATATGCTGCTACAATTAGGTTGTCATATTAAAGTTGCAGAAAATGGGCTACAAGCTCTAAAAATGCTCAAGGCACATCATTTTGATTTAACCTTAATGGATTGCCACATGCCTGAGATGGATGGCTTTACCGCAACCCAACATGTACGAACCCAAGAGCAGCAAACACAGTTGCATTTACCAATTATCGCACTGACTGCGAATGCGATGGCAGAAGATAAACAACGTTGTTTACAAGCGGGCATGGATGATTATTTAAGCAAACCCGTTAAAATTAAAGAGCTGTATCGAGTACTAGCAAAATGGCTAGTTTCTGATATGGCACAACGGATTCAAGAACCTGATTTAATAGAACATAATCAAGAAAAATCAAAACAAAATGAATATTATCCTATTGTTGATGATAATATGTTGGAAACCTTACGGCAGGAAATGCGCGGCAAAGGATTGGACTGGATTATTAACTTATTCTTAGATGAATTACCAAAATACACACAGGCTGTTGAGCAAGCAACCGATGTCAATGATGCCACGGCACTCTATCAAGCGGCTCATAAATTAAAAGGGGCGTGTGCCAATCTTGGGGCAAAGAAAATGCAACAATTTTGCTATCAATTAGAACAGCTTGGAAAAGACAATGATTTAGTCACTGCCAAGCAGCTCGTCACAGAACAATTATCTAAAGAATCAGCTCAACTTAAGCTTGCGTTGGAGAAATTTAAAAATGTTTAGCGAATATGAACAAGCCCCCTTGATTCTGGTAACAGATGACGACCCTTTTTTGCGTAGCATGTTGCGTAATTTATTGGAAGAGCAAGGCTATTCTGTAATTGAAGCGGAGCATGGTGAGCAAGCGATTGAGCATTTTAAACAGCGTAGCCCTGATTTGGTTTTATTGGATGCTTTAATGCCTGTGATGGATGGTTTTACCGCTTGCCGTTCAATTCGTGATATTGATGATACTGATATACCGATTATTATGATTACCTCGTTGGATGATGAGGATTCAGTGGACAAGGCCTTTAGTGCAGGTGCGGTGGAATATGTAACCAAACCTGTGCATTGGGCGGTATTGCGGCATCGGGTTAAAGTGACTTTGCAAGCACGTTGGGCGGAAGCGGCATTGCGTCGCAGTGAAGCGCGGTTTAGAGGCATTTTTGAATTTTCTGCAATGGGCATCGTGTTGACTGATATGGATGGGCATGTACAACACGTCAATCCTGCGATGCAAAAGATTTTGGGTCTGACTGAATATGAGTTGCATCACAAATTATTTGGCAAATTATTCTACCCTTATGACACAGCGGTTGAGAAAGAATTCCATCAGCAATTATTGCATAACAAACGTGATTTTTATCAAATGGAGAAGTATTTTTTCCGTGGCCAAAGTTTGATGTTGTGGGGGCGGATTACCACCTCTTTGATTAAAACTTCTGATGAAGCACCGCAATTTATTGTCCAAATGGTGGAGGATGTGACGGAACGTAAACGTGCACAATCTAAACAACGTTTGGCAACCAAAGTATTTGAGACCACGTCTGACAGTGTGGTGATTACTAATGCAGAAGGCAAAATTGTTGATGTGAATCAGGCATTTTTATTGTCAACAGGTTATCGCTATGAAGAGGTATTAGATCAGAATCCACGAATTTTGAAATCAGGCAATCATGATAATGTGTTTTATGAGGAAATGTGGATTCATGCACGGGAAACAGGACGTTGGCGCGGTGAGATTTGGAATAAACGTAAAGATGGAGAGCTTTTTTCCACTTGGTTGTCGTTGAGTGCGGTGCGCGGTGAGCATAACGAAATTACCCATTATGTGGCGGTATATTCGGATATTGATTCGTTGCAGGAAGATGATGAGCGAGTACGTTTGTTGACCCATTATGATTCGCTAACTAAATTGCCTAACCGTTTGTTATTCCA
>JADGDW010000115.1 GCA_016744725.1 Candidatus Albibeggiatoa sp. nov. BB20
GGCACAACTTTCGCGCCGAGCAATTTCATACGATATACATTTAAAGCCTGACGTTTAATGTCTTCTGCACCCATATAAACGACGCATTCCAAACCCATCCGTGCAGCAACAGTGGCTGATGCAACACCATGTTGACCTGCACCTGTTTCAGCAATAATGCGGGTTTTGCCCATACGCTTGGCTAATAAAGCTTGGCCAACGGTATTATTGACTTTATGTGCCCCCGTATGATTTAAGTCTTCACGTTTTAAATAGACTTGCGCTCCACCCAATATATTTGACCAACGCACAGCATGATAAAGAGGTGAAGGTCTGCCTACAAAATGGTGTAAATCATCATGCAGCTCAGCCAAGAATTCGGCATCATTCAAGTATTTTTCATAAGCAAGGCGTAATTCTTCCAATGGCTGCATCAAGGTTTCTGCAACGAACTTGCCGCCATAAATACCGAAATGGCCTGATTCATCAGGTAAAGTGTGTAAATCTGTGCTCATAGCTGACTTCCTTTAATGAATGCTGCAACTTTGGCTTTATCCTTAATGCCTTTGGCTTGCTCAACACCACCACTGACATCTACAGCATAAGGGTTTAATTGTTGTATCACTTGGGGCAGATTTTCAGGTGTCAATCCCCCAGCAATGATAAGCGGCTGACTACATTGCTTTGGCACAAGTTGCCAGTTAAATGCTTGACCTGTGCCACCTTTTACCCCTTTCACATAAGTGTCGAGTAGGATAGCTTGGGCTTGATAATGTTGTTGTGCGAATACTTCAATCTGGCTGGATTCATTCACCCGCAAGGCTTTGATATACGGTCGGGAAAATTGAACACAATACTCAGGGGATTCTTCACCATGAAATTGCACGATATCCAAAGGAACATGGTTTAAGATATTTTTGACTTCATTTGCATCTGCATCAACAAATAGGCCGACGGTGGTGACAAATGCAGGCAGAGCTTGAATAATCGTCTGGGCTTGTTCGATATTCACCGCGCGTGGACTTTTAGCATAAAATACTAAACCAATCGCATCAGCACCTAAGAGAGCGGCATTAATCGCATCTTCTGGACGGGTAATCCCACAAATTTTGACTCTAGTTCGCATCTTTTTTCAGTTAACGGTTATCAATCAACAATTATCAATCAACCCAGAGTAATTATCAATTAACAAAAAAATTATCAGCGTTTTAATCACTCAAATTACGCAGTGATAACTGTCAGTCAAGCTGAGTTTGAGCAAGCTCTTCAATCATTTTTTGTTGAAGCGTTGATTTAAGTTCAACAACATTCTCAATCCCAACTTGATTTTTATGGCTGATAATAAAACATGTATAATTTATTGAGGCGTGATAGTTATTCAATCGTGTAAAAATAATTATCTCTTAAAAAGGAAATGGAATGTATCACATTGTTATTATTGGGACAGGTCTAGCAGGTTACAGTTTAGCGCGTGAAATTCGACGTTTGAATACAGAAAAATCAATTTTACTAATTACGGCTGATGATGGGGTTAATTATTCTAAACCGATGCTATCCAATGCTTTAGGTCAGAATAAAACGCCTGAACAATTAGCTATATCTACTGCTAGAGCCATGACTGAAACCTTACAAGCAGAAATTCGTACCCATGCTTTTGTAGAACGTATTGACACTGAAATACAGCAACTTTGGCTACAAGATGAGGCGATTGAATATGAGAACTTAGTGCTTGCTGTCGGTGCTGCACCGATTCATATTCCAGTTGAAGGAAATGGTGCACAAGATGTTTTATCCGTGAATAATTTAACTGATTACCACCTATTTCGACAAAAATTACAAAATGCAGAACGAGTGGCAATTTCAGGTCCGGGTTTGATCGGTTGTGAATTTGCCAATGATTTGTTAAATGCGCATAAACAAGTACATGTTATTGGCCCCGATCAATATGCTTTGAGTAGTTTATTACCTAACACGATTGGGCTTGAGTTACAAGAAAAATTACAAGAGGCAGGGATTCAATGGCATTTACAGACCACTATCGCAAAAATTGATAAAAAAGCAGATGCTTACCAAGTGTATTTAAATAATGGCGAACAGCTAGAGGTGGATTTAGTTTTATCCGCAGTAGGTTTACGTCCTGATATTCATTTAGCCCAGCAAGTAGGTTTAAAAACTAATCGCGGCATCGTGGCAAATACCTATTTAAAAACCAGTGTGGACAATATATATGCTTTAGGCGATTGTGTGGAAATGAATGGCCAGAATTTACTTTATATTGCGCCGCTAATGAATGGTGCTAAGGCATTGGCGAAAACATTGACAGGTGAGGCGACTGAAATTAATTACCCTACTGTGCCGATTACAGTAAAAACGCCACTGTATCCATTGAATATTTTACTGCCAGATGCTCAGGCAACAGGTGAGTGGCATATTGATAAAACGGAGAATAGTTTGGAAGCACGCTTTGAATCCAAGTCTGGTCAATTACTTGGTTTTATTTTGGCGCAAGACGCGGTGAAAAAACGGATGACATACATAAAACAACTGTCAGCATAGATGATGGTTATTTCTTACGCTTAGGACTACCATTGAATAATGGGCAGTCCTGAGATGTAAAATCTTGCGTAAAAACCTACGAAATATCTACTTTTAACTCTATGGTAAATTGGCTGCCTTTTCCAATTTCGCTACTGACCAAAATCTGTCCGCCTAAAATTTGGCAAATGCGTTGACATAAAGCCAAGCCAAGCCCTGTGCCGCCATATTTGCGAGTACGCGAATTATCACCTTGTAAAAAAGGCAGGAAAATAGTTTCTATTTTTTCTTGTTCAATACCAATGCCTGTATCTTTCACGTCAAAAAATAATTTATCATCCTCTCGCCGTGCGATTAAATGAACATGGCCATCATTCGTAAATTTTGCAGCATTACCGAGTAAATTAAGTAAAATTTGTTGTATACGCTTACGATCCGTCTGTATTATGCCTAGACCTTCAGGACAAGCCACGAACAGTTCATTATTATTTTTCTTGATAATTGGCTGAATTAAGATCACGACATTTTTAATAAGCTCACAAATTTCTATTTCCTCAATTTGCAACTCCATTTTTTCAGCTTCAATCTTGGCTAAATCCAATACGTCATTGATTAAATCAAGTAATTGTTTGGCAGCTAATTGTATATTGTCTAAATCCAGTAAAATATCTCGAAAACCTAATTCAAAAGCATCCTCGTGAATAATTTCACCGTAACCAATAATGGCATTTAATGGTGTGCGCAATTCATGACTCATATTGGCTAAAAACGTATCTTTAGCTTTGCTTGCAGCTTCTGCTGCCTGTCTTGCCTGTTTCTGTTCTAAATATAAACTTTCCAGCTCTGTATTTCGTAGCTGTAACTGCTTTTGTAACGTGACTATTTTAAGGTGATTATTAACCCGAGCTAAAACTTCTTCTTGTTGAAATGGCTTCGTAATGTAATCTGATGCACCAAGCTCAAAACCTTTCACTTTGTCAGTCGTATCAGCCAATGCAGTCATAAAGACAATGGGAATATCAAGCGTACTTTCTTGAGATTTTAATACTTTACAGGCTTCATAGCCGTCCATTACGGGCATCATGACATCAAGTAAGATTAAATCTGGTTTAGCATATTCAGCACGCTTAATCGCAGCCTGTCCATCTTTTGCCGTCAGCACTTTAAAACCATTGGCGGTCAAAAAATCCATCAAAACCTTGACGTTAGCTGGTACATCATCTACAACTAAAATGGTACCCAGATGGCTAGTGTTGGCACTACTCACGTACTACATCTCCCTATAAGGTTGAACGAGGTCGCAAATTTGCTCATCTTCAAAATCTTCTGCAAGTTGAGTTATTTTAGCAGTAAAGGCTGTTAATGTATTATCATTTGTAGATAATTGTTGTGCATAAGCTATTAATCCCATCGTATCCCCCTGCATTGCTAAATCATATAAGATATCGGCCTGTTCTGCACTGAGTGCGTAACTCCCATCTGTCGCAAAGTCATGTTCACTATTTTGCGTGTCGGTTGCTACTGACTGTGTTTTATCACGGTCATAAGTCCATTCCAAATGAAGATAATGCTGTAGACGGTCTAATAATACATCCGCTCGTATCGGTTTGGGAATAAACTCATTACACCCTGCATCGACACTTTGTTTTTGATGATAGTCAAATACGCTGGCAGAAACTGCAATGATTGGCAAGGCATCATATACGCCAGCTAAACGTACTCGTCTTGCTAATTCAAAGCCATCCATGATAGGCATCACTAAGTCAGTTAAAATAATGTCTACTTTTTGCTGATGTAATACGTCTAAACCTTCCTGCCCATTACTTGCTTCAACAATTTGGAATCCTAATGGCGTGAGCAAATTGCGTAATACGGAACGATTTTCATCTTTATCGTCAACAACTAAAATGCTGAGTGCTTTACCCTCAAAGCCAATAATAACAGGTTTTTCTGCTGGCTTGTGTTTTACCAAATTGAACACTTCGGGTAATTCCAACTCAAACCAGAATAAGCTACCTTTACCTATATTGCTTTTTACATGCAACTCGCCTTCCATCATTTCAATAATACGTTTTGTAATGGATAAACCTAAGCCTGTGCCTTCTGCTTTTGAGTATTTATCACCTGATTGATGGAAGGGTAAGAAGATATTTTCTAAATCTTGCTCTGGAATACCCATTCCTGTATCTTCAATTTCAAAGCGTAAACGCTTGTCACGATAGCCAACTTTTAGGCAAACACCACCTGCTTCGGTAAATTTCACTGCATTGGCTAGCAAATTAATTAATACTTGGCGCAAACGTTTTTCATCTGCCCGAACCCCTTCAGGTAATAGGCTTATAGGTTCGTAAATGAATGAAATGCCCTTTTGTTCCGCACGCATTTGGAATAGTTCAACGATGCCTTGTAAAAAACCAGCAAAATGAATATCCATTGGATACAGTTCAACTTTATCCGCTTCTATTTTTGACAAATCCAGAATATCGTTAATTAAAGTCAGTAAATATTCACCACTACGCTGAATGATATTAATACCTTCTAATTGTTTCGGGTTAATATCTGGGTCGCGATTTAGAATTTGGGTATAACCTAAAATACCATTCAGTGGCGTGCGTAATTCATGACTCATATTCGCCAAGAACGTGCTTTTGGCTTGGTTGGCAATTTCTGCTTGTTTACGTGCACTATCCGCATTTTTAATCGCCATTTTGAGCACTTCTTCACCTTGTTTACGTTCAGAAATATCTCGTAAAGAGCCCGCAATCCGAGTGGGTACACCTTGTTCATCACGTAGCGTTGTACCTATAGCACTAAACCAACGATATTTATCTGCTTTAATTTTTAGACGAAACTCAACGTTATAAGGTGTTTCACCTGAATAATCATTAAGATGCTCCAAAAAGAGTTCAATAACCCATGGCTTATCTTCTGGATGTAAGGCATTAGTCCAACTACTAACTACATTTGGAAACTCAATTTCATCTTGATAACCTAATAATTCACGTAATTTAGATGAGTACCAAATTGGGCTATCTCCATGTAATAAATCGTTTTGATTTAAAAACTGCATATCCCATAAACCTTCATTCGCCGCTTGATTAACTAAATCAAAACGAGTATTGGCTTCTTTAATCGCTAGTTCAGTGCGTTTACGTCCTGTAATATTACGGACAAAAGTACATAAGAATTCTTTATTTTCATAGTTTAAATAAGTGCCGCGTACTTCGACTGGGAATATTGAACCATCTTTGCGTTCGTGTTCGGTCTCAATTGAAAAACCACCTTCTGTTTTTGCCATGTGCCAAATATCATCCCAAGCTTCAGAAGAAGGGAAGTTTGGATCAATCTCCATAATACCCATATTAAGCAATTCATCACGACTATAACCTAAATCATCACATTCAGTATTATTTACATAGAGTAAGCTTGAGTCTGGAGCGATCCACTCTACTCCATCAGGTGAATTGAGCATCGTAAATTTAGCAAGATGTAATTCGCTTTCAGCTTTCTTGCGTTCAGTAATATCTTCTGCTGTACCGAGTAAGCCAATAACTTCGCTTTTACTGTTATGTAATGGAATTTTATTAATATCGACCCAAACCAATTCACCATCAGTTCCAATATAGGTATCAATGTAATGCTGAGCCTCATCTTTTTCCATAACCATTTGTTCAAAATCATAAAACTTGTTTGCCATGTCTTTCCAATGCAGATCAAAGTCAGTTTTACCTAATAAGTCCTGCATACTTTTAACGCCTGCTGCTTTAGTAAAGCTATCATTACAGCCTAAGAAACAACTTTGTCTATCCTTCCAAAAGATATATTGAGGAATATTGTTAATCACCAGTTTTAATAATTCTTCTTTCTCGCGCAGACTGGATTCAAACGCCTTACGTTCGGTAATATCAACATGTGTACCGACCGCACGAATGGGTTTACCTTCAGTATCCCAAATCGCATAACCGCGCGATAAAACCCACACGTAATGACCTTGCTTGTGGTGCATACGGAAGATAAATTCAAGATTAGGGATTTTTTTCTCTAAATATTGGGTGATGGTGGCCAAAGCTGTTTCAATATCATCAGGATGTAATTGATTTTGCCATGTATCAAAACAGTTAATCAACTCATCATCTTCATAGCCAATCATGGATTTCCAGCGTGGTGAGAAATACAAGGTGTCTTGCACCATATCCCAATCCCATAAACCATCATTTGCGCCTTGCATTGCTAACGAAAAGCGTTCTTCACTATCTTTTAGAGCCTGTTCAATTTTTTTGCGCTGAGTAATATCTTGAATCAAAGTAACAATCACCATATCAGAGTCATTTTCCTGATTTTTAATCAAGCTTACTGCAATATCAGCATAGATAACCTCACCACCTTTGCGAATAAAGCGTTTTTCTAAATTATAGCCTGAAATTTCACCCGCCTTTAAACGATTGAATAGTGCCAAATCATCAGGATAAGTGATTTTTGTCCAATCTATTACTAATAATTCTTCGCGTGAATAACCCCAAATATCACACAATTTATCGTTAACTTGTAATACGCCTTTTTCTAAGCTGGTGACGGCCATACCAATCAATGATTGTTCAAAAAAGCCTTGTAAACGCATTTCATTTAAACGTTTTTGTTGCTCTGCTTCTTTAACGGGGGTAATATCCGTGGCAATTTCTAAGCGTACTAAACGCCCATCTTCCCATTCAATCGCACGGTCTTGTAAATAATACCAATGATGGTTTGTCGAGTTTTGAAACTCCCATTTATGAATACCCGTAGGTTTACCATTGTCATCCAGTAACTTTGAATTAGTGCAAAAGTCACAAGGGTTTGTCATCTCTTGCTGAATATATTTCCAGCATAATTGACCTTGCCAATCATCACCAAACGTTCGACGTGTGAACTCATTAACAAACAGAAGCTCATAAGTATCCATATCGGCAACATAGACAACGGCTTCTAAACTATCCAAAATAGTAGTGAATTTTTGTTTTTGTTTTTCTAATTCAATGGCATTGAAATGTAATGCTTGGGTTTGAGTTGTAACTTCTTTTTCTAATTTTTCACTATAAGTACTGAGGACATGCTCTGCTTGTTTTTGTAAACTGACATCAGTATGTGTCCCTATAAAGCGAACAAACTGGCCTTCTTCATTTTTAAGCCCAATGCCACGATCTAAAATCCATACATAATGCCCATCTTTATGCTGTAAACGATGGATATTTTCATATTTATCGATCTGACCATTTAAATAATTTTGAATTTGCTGGGTTGTAACTTCGAGGTCGTCTGGATGGAGTAATTGTTGCCAAGCTTCAAATGTACTTTCAAATTCATGATCTGCATAGCCAAGCATACTTTTCAGACGTTCAGAAAAAAATAAAGTATTGGTTTCTAAATTCCAATCCCATAAACCATCATTTGAAGCCCGTAACGCAAGTGCAAAACGTTCCTCACTTTCCTTCAATGCTTGCTCAGCGCGTTTCTGTAAACTGATGTCCGTATGCGTACCAATAAAGCGGGTATAGTGACCTTCTTCATTTTCAAGCCCAATACCACGATCCAAAATCCATATATAATGTCCATTTTTATGCTGTAGACGATGAATATTTTCATATTTATCTGTGGTCTTATTCACATAGGCTGTAATATCAGCTTCTGCAATAACTAAGTCATCGGGATGTAGCAGTTTTTTCCATGTCTCTAAAGCATTAGGTAATTCATGATCTTCATAACCCAACATTCCTTTCCAACGTTCAGAAAAAAACACTGAATTATCTTCTAAATTCCAATCCCATAAACCATCGCTTGCGGCCTTAATTGCCAGTGCAAAACGTTGTTCACTTTCTTGTAATGCCTGCTCAGCCTGTTTTTGTGCTGTAATATCTTTTTCCGAGCCAACCATCCGATACGGTGTTCCTAACTCGTCCCGCAACGCAATCCCTGTATCGACCACCCAAAGATAATGCCCTTCTTTATGCCGCACCCGATGAACACTTTCATAACTGGATGTTTGTTCATCCAAATGTTGTTCAACAGCAACCATAGCATGGTCAATGTCGTCAGGATGAACCCGACTGCTCCATTCTTCCAGCTGATTTGATAGCTCATCTTCTGCATATCCACGCATGGCTCTCCATTGTGGAGAAAAATAAACCGTGCCTAATTTGATATCCCAGTCCCATAAGCCATCCGTAGAGGCTTGCAATGCCAACCCAAAACGTTCTTCACTTTCCCGCAATGCGGCTTCCACTTGACGGCGTTTATACACTTCTTCTTTAAGTTGTAAATTAGCCTCTGTCATTGTATCGGCTTGATTAATAAGCTCTTGATTCTTATCTTCTAAGGCCTTTGTTTTGCGCTCAATTTCTTTTTGTAATTGTTGTTGATAGCCTTGATGTAAGGTTTCTTTTTCTTTACGGACTGAAATATCTCGGGCTACAGCAATAAAACATTGACCATAAGATTCAAGCTCAATACTTTGAATAATGACTTCGGTAGGGAAAGTTGAACCATCTTTGCGTTTGTGTTGTGTTTCAGCTTTGGCAATATCCAATTCGCCTGACAGCAATGGAATCAATAACTCTTGCTCAACTACATCAAAATTGGATGAACAATCAATATCTAATGGGGTTTTGCCTAATAATTCATTTTTTTCAGAATCATAGCCTAATTGACGATAAGCACCCTGACTGACAAAGAAAAACTCCATGGTCTTGGGGTGTAAAGCATAAAAGCCGTCTAAGCTTAAATCCATAAATGCTTTATATTGTTTAAATTCATTGACTTTAAGTTTTAGTTGTCCTTCAATTTTTTTACTTTGCATCCAAGATTGGTATAAAAAATAGAAACTTCCCATTATAAGGAATAAATAACCTGTTAATTCAATGATGAAATGTATATCACGACTGCTTTGCCAAATAAGGTTTTCTAACAGCCAATAAGATATAGCAATCAGAATATAAACAAGGAAATAGATTAGAAGTATATGCTTTTTCATCAGGCAGATTGCTCTGTAAATGGTTCTACAAGTTGACATACAGCATCGGCATCAAAATCTTTACTCAATTGAATAATTTGCTCAGCAAGTGCTATTAAGCAGGGGTCTTGCTTTAATTGTTCTGCTTCCTGAATTAAGCTCATAATATCGCCTTTTCTTCCTAAGTCATAAAAGGTATTGGCTTGTTGCTGAGATAGTTGACAATATTGCTCTGCTTGGACAGCAAGGTTTTGATCTTGTTCTAATTGTGTATCTTGATTACTGTACTGCCAGTTAATTGTTAAAATTCTTTGTAATTGGTTTAATAACTCTTCAATATGAATTGGTTTTGCTATCAAAGCATTATAATCTAAACCGCCCTTTTGATGTTCATACATATCCTCAGCGGTTACAATCAAGGGAATATCTGTTAATGCTAGATTTTCTGTTTTAATATATTTTATTAATAGAACAAGGTCAGAAATAATAAGTGCCGGTTTAGTCTTTTGAAGTTGTGGCAATAGGTCTTGATAATGACTAAAAGCACATACTTTAAATTCTAATGCGCTGAGAATTTCTACCAGTGTCTGACGACTTTCCCATTCATCATCCACAACAAAAATACTTAAAACAGAGCCTTGATAACCTGTAATGGCTTTAGCTGTATCAAATTGACTGATTTGGTGTGTGCTATCAATTTCCTGTAGGGTTAAATCAATGGTAAAACAGCTACCTTGCCCTAGTTGGCTATCAATTTTAAATTCGCCCTGCATTAATTTCACAATATTATTAGTAATCGCCAAACCCAATCCCGCTCCTTCAACTTCAAAACCACGTGCATCCATCTGCTTAAATGGGTTTAAAACTTGGGCAATATTTTGTTGTGAAATTCCCCCGCCTGTATCTTGGGTTATAAAACGAATTTTTTCTTCTACTCGATAGACTTCTAAGCGGATTTCACCTTGAGAGGTTGATTTGAGCGCATTATTTAAAATATGAATTAAAGCTTGGCGTAAGCGGATTTCATCAGAGAGTACTGTTTGTGGTAAATCTTGGCTCGGGTTAAAAATAAATTGAATGCCTTTTTGTTGTACTCGCAACCGAAATAAATCAACAATATTGTGTAATAATTTGAGCAAATGAAATTCGCTATGATGCAACTCTAATTGATCTGTTTCAATTTTGGATAAGTCTAAAATATCATTAATCATGGTCAGCAAGTATTCACCACTTTGATGAATAATATCAATGCCTTCTTTTTGCCGTTGGGATAAGTCGTCTTCCAATTTTAGAATTTGGGTATAACCTAAAATGCCATTCAACGGGGTACGCAATTCATGGCTCATATTGGATAAAAACACGGTTTTAGTTTGGTTTGCCCGCTCGGCTTTTTCTTTGGCGTATTGCAATGCCTGCTCCGCTTGTTTACGTTCAGTAATATCACGGGCGATCGCAATATAATGACTTTCGTGAGTATTTAACTGTACATATTGAATCAGGATTTCAACAGGAAATGTTGAGCCATCTTGACGCAACATCACGGTTTCATATAGGTGAATGCCATTCTCGGTTTGTGCTAAGGCATCAAATAATCTTTTAATTTCAGGATATCTATCAGTTGGCAATAAATCATAAGGAGTCATGCGCAATAATAATTTTATGTCATAACCAGACTGGTCAGCGGCTGCTTGATTGATATAAATAAAATGTTGGGTACTGGCTTCGAGTACAAATATCATGTCTGCACTAATATCAAAAATAGTTTTAAATTCCTGCATTTGGCTTACTTGCTGCTCTATCAGTTGCGCCATGTGATTAAAAGTGCGACTAAGATGGCCAATTTCATCATTGGATAAAATAGGGGCACGAATAGAGAAATCACCTTGTCCCAATTGCTGAGCACACTTTTCCAGAACGGTTATCGGCATAATAATCTGGCGCGAAAAAGCAAATACACTCGCAGTGGCAATGACCAATAAGATTAAGCCCACAATAATAGCTTGATTACGCAATTGGATTATCGATGCAAAGGCTTTTTCAATTGGCAGATGCGCAATTAAAGTCCAGTTATTGCCTTTAAAATCTAAATAACCTTTTTGATTGGCATAAGTATAAAAATGGTCAGATAAATAGTCTAAATTATTTAAATCAATTTTCTTTTTTAAAGCATATTTAGGATTATGATTGGAATATAGAATTAATCCTTCAAAACTGACTAAATCAATGGAAATATCTGTTTTTTCAGTTGCATCATTTCTAAAGTTTAATTGGCCTAATACTTGGTATATTAAGTCCGTATTCATTTCAGCAACCATTGCACCAATAACATGATTTTGACTATCCAATATTGGTGCTGCAAAAATCATGATCGAGGCTTGCCGCGTCATATATATATCTTCGGCTGTACTGGGTTTTTTCTGTTCATAAACCCGTTTGACCCAGATTGAATCAGGCGCTGCTTGGCCTATATTTAAACTTGAGGTATCTGCAATTTTTGCCTGATTATGGTCATAAATGGAAATCGCGAAGTAGAACTTATAAGTATTTCGATAATGCAGTAGGCGTAAAGTGAGTAAATCCACATTTTCAGAATCTGTGATATTAGCCAGAATATACGGGTCTTTTGCCATCGCATTGATATCCGCCGAGCGTTCAAATAACAGCCTATCAATTTTATCTATGCCATAGACTGCCCGAGCATATAGATGGGCTTTAATTTCTAGTTCAGTTGCACGAGTGGCCGTGTTATATAGAAATAAGCTCAGCAAAGTGCCAATTCCTAATAAAAAGCCTAAAAATAACAATAATATTTTGTTTGAAAACTTCATAGGAAATCGTTTCTGATGCACAATTATCAGTTAATGTAGTTGGCAACAATTAACTGATAATGTTGTTGTTATAGATATAGCCATGGCTTTAAATCAAAAATGCTCAGACCCAATCTTTCGGAGTTAAATATTTTTCGTATAATTCTGCTTCAGGTGAATCGGGTTCGGGTTGCCAGTTATATTTCCATTTTACCAATGGCGGCAATGACATCAATATTGATTCGGTTCGCCCCCCGCTTTGCAAGCCAAATAAAGTACCACGGTCATAGAGTAAATTGAATTCAACATAGCGTCCACGTCGATAGAGTTGAAAATCACGCTCACATTCGCCAAAATCAATATTTTTACGTTGTTCAACGATTGGTAAATACGCAGATAAATAGCCATTACCTACCGCTTGCATAAAGCTAAAACTAGACTCAAACCCCCACTGATTCAAGTCATCAAAAAATAGACCACCTACGCCGCGTGGTTCATTCCGATGTTTTAAATAGAAGTATTCATCACACCAAGCTTTGAAACGTGGGTGCACATCATCACCATAAGGTTGACAGATATTTTTTGCCGCTTGATGCCAATCTCGTACATCTTGTTCATAAGGATAATAAGGGGTGAGATCAAAACCACCACCAAACCACCATACTGGCTCTTGATTGGGTTTTTCTGCGATAAAAAAGCGTACATTCGCGTGGGATGTGGGAACGTAAGGATTGCGTGGATGAATAACCAGTGATACGCCCATGGCTTGAAATTGACAGCCAGCCAGTTCTGGACGTTGAGCAGTCGCTGAAGCGGGCAGTTGTTTGCCATACACATGGGAGAAGTTAATCCCCGCTTGTTCAAACACCTCACCATCAGTAAGAATGCGAGAACGGCCACCGCCGCCAGCTTCACGTTCCCATTGGTCTTGAATAAACTGTTGTTTAGATTCCACTTTTTCAACAGCTATACAAATCCTGTCTTGTAAATCTAATAAATAGTTTTTAACTGCCTGAGTCTCAATTTGGGGCATGATAATCATATTTTAGAGTGATGCAATACAGTAAATCATAGCACGTTCATATCCAAAATATACCCTTTATCCTTTGAATTATATATGTTATCTATTCAATTGATAAAACTCAACGAGTCATACACCCATATCCATATATTAAAAATGGACTTGGTTGATAACTCTATCATCTCAGAACATGACATAAACTAAGTTTATAATTCATAATAAAAACTAATTTCTGATAATTTCGGCAAGGGTTTGGAATGTTGATGTAGAGAGGAAGAAGTAAGAAAGAGACTAGCGATAAAATACAAGCCATAACGGAATAGAGGATAAGCAGGTCTTTTATGTTTAAGTTTACGTATAGATTTGATTTTATTACGCCATTCCCCAACCCGATAATACCAAGCAAAGGTTATAGAAAGAATAGCAAACAGTTTAGAGAGTCTTTCAGGGTGACGCATACGAGATTGTTCAAGGGTTAAAGCCACGGGATTCCAAACAGCCAAAAAGGGTTTCGATTTCCCAACGTTTGAGATAATCTGTAAGTAGTTGTCCCTTAATGTTACTGATGATAATGACATGCTGTGGTGCGAGTTGCGCCAATATAGACTTTATGTCCCCAAACGATACAAGGTTTGTTGAGCATCATCACTTCTTGGGTTTTGATTGGAAGCAAACGAGTAATAGTCCATGGTATGATGATGATTGACTTGGGTATTATTTGCAATTCTAATCCTGAAAGGAATATCATTTTCTAGTAAAAACCCTATCCATTCCATTTTCCGCCCTTTAACTCACAGTCTGCTGTGAGATACGCAATTTTATTTTTGCCAAACAGCTTTAAGAATCTCTCCAGCAAAGCGATACGTTCTGCCGTATTTGAGTTGCCTTTCTTGTCTAAAACCTCCACAACAGCGGAATTGCGATCCCTTTATACCCCATGGCTAACACTAATATATTCCTGATTACCTGTAATAATGATCAGCCAAAATAAGAAGGTGATAAGGCAAGGGATGCGTTCTGAGAGCGACAAAATCTAAACGAAGTAGTAAACGATCAAGTTGAAAGAGTCGATTAAACCGATAGCAAAATTCAGCTAAGTAGCGAGGAAAATGTTTATGTTGAATTGCATGATAGAGTCCAATGATAGCGGTTTTAACATTAGCAATCATGGTATTAACCCAAGTAAACTGCTCAAGTGTTACGCTATGAGCCCCGCCACCAGTTATAATACGAGTGTGCTTGTCTCGTTCCTACGCGGCGCGTAGGAATGCAATCCAGACGCGTTGCGTCATGAATTTACTCAACGTGGCACATTGTGAAGGCATTCCCACAACGCTCGTGGGAACGCGACAAAGAGCGGTTGGCAGTTGTTAAGTTCACAATACATCCGTAGGTTGTGCTAACGAAGGATGCTCAACAAAATTGTAGTTTTCTTAAATAATAAATGTTGGGCTTCGTTCCTCAACCCAACCTACCGCGCTACCGCGCTGATGACTATAAATATTATTTTATCTTTTGTCCGTGCGGAATGTCGGCTTAACCCAACCTACCGCGCTAAAACACAACGTTTATTCCAGCTCTAATGTACCATCGTAAGAGAGTTTCCAATTTCTTCTCCAAGAGGACAAGCGATTATGTAGCTCATTCTTATAATCATTTGGCATTTCATCTATTAAATCCTCAATAACAATAAAGTAGGCTTGGTAAACTTCAGGAAGTCTTTTCCAATAGGTTGCATCCCATGGCGTGATTCTTTTGATGGAAAATTTATCATCTTTCACAATTAAGTGTTTTTTCCTAAATTCAATTATGTCATTGAGTGAAGCCAAATTTGCTTGTTCTAAGAGCCACTCTTCTTCACTATGTTCAGTTTCTCCGAAAGTGACTTCAGTAGACCAATATTTACGCCAATCAGGGAGAAATACATGTTCCCACTCATTTCCCCCTTTTTCAGTCAATTTTACTTCAAACCTCTTGTCAAAATCATATTGATTTGATTTCGGCTCATTTTTTAAAGTATCTGATATTTCATTTAAAGAAGCTAAGCAAGTACCTGAATTAGCAATAATGATAAGTTCTTCATTTACAAGATGACATAAGCGAAGTGCTAACTCTATGGTAGATAAGTTATGGTCAGGTTTATTTAAAATCTCCCCAACATTAGGTTGCACAAAAATGTTTAGTGGAATTTTGTATTCTGATACATAATCAAGCAGTAAATAATCAACAGTAGATAGCATGGTTTGACTCGTTAAATTATATAGAGCAGAAAATAAATAAACCTCAAATTTACTTTCTGCTCCATTTTGTTACCTATATAAAATAGCCCGCGTAGGTTGTGCTGACGAAGGAAGCTCAACAAAATTGCAGCTTTCTTAAACAATAAATGTTGGGCTTCGTTCCTCAACCCAACCTACCGTGCTTGGTAACGAGCTATATAGATATAAGTCTCCTTAATCGAGCAACAACAAAGGGTGAGTGTTCAGGAATTGCAAA
>JADGDW010000262.1 GCA_016744725.1 Candidatus Albibeggiatoa sp. nov. BB20
TCATTCAAGTTAATTGTTTATTATACTTGAATGAAGTGTGGTGACTCTACATTACTTTACTGATTGTAGATTGGGACTACTTATGGCATTTGATGATATGAAAGATATTTCTATTCTAGTCGTGGATGATATGATTGAACATATCGAAGGGATTTCTAGGCGTTTAAGAGACTATGGTTTTGAAATATTACAAGCTTGTGATGGTGAAACAGCACTTGAACTCGCAATTCAAAAAAAACCAGATTTGATTTTATTAGATATTGAAATGCCTCCCGGTATTTCTGGGTTAGAAGTCTGTAGAGAACTAAAACAAGACGTAGAAATGCAGCACATTCCTGTTATTTTTCTCACGGCTGCTGAACATTTGCGTGTTCAAGGATTCGAAGCGGGTGGTATTGATTTTATTGGTAAAACAGTGAATGAGGAAGAACTACGAATTCGGGTCATGAGCCATTTACAGAACTATCAAAGAACCGAAGCACATTTATTGCGTCGTTACGATTCTTATGATAGAAAACAGCGTAAAAAACAACAGCGTTTAAATCCTGAGCTTGCTCATATTGATGAAGTTTCAGAGCAGTTATTAAGAGAAGCGTCTAAAGATGAAATAAAAAGAATTTTGCAAGTGCGAGATTGGATGGCGATCAACTTAGATAAAGATAGTAATTTAAATGAATTAGCTCAAAAAGCAGGTATGAACCGCAACAAATTGACTCATTATTTTAAAGTTGGCTTGGGGGGCAAATCAGTATTTGAATGGTGGCGTGAGCAAAGAATGCAGGAAGCAGCACGGTTGTTACGTGATACCAATGAAAGCGTACAAATCATTAGCTGGAAAATCGGTACTAAAGACCCAAACTATTTTACCGCCTCATTTAAGCAGCGTTTTCGCTTAAGTCCAACAGAATATCGCAGAAAATACCGTGATGCTGATTATAAAGAGCCCGATGATGATGAGCCTGTATAAACTATTTTAGAATTATCTAATATACATGGATAAAGCAGTGCTAAATTAGATAAAAATACTTAACACCACTTACCACCATATCAGCTTACCGATACAATACTGTCACATTACATGCCGTCTAAGGCAAATACATCCACACCGTGCTCTTCAATCATCTCAAGTGCTCGACCACCACCACGCGCAACACACGTTAATGGGTCTTCAGCCACAATAACAGGTAGGCCAGTTTCTTCCATTAATAAGCGATCTAGGTCTTTTAATAATGCGCCGCCACCTGTTAATACCATGCCTTTTTCAGCAATATCAGAACCTAATTCAGGAGGAATCCGTTCTAAAGCGGTTTTTATGGTACTGACGATGCTGCTCAATGGTTCTTGTAGGGCTTCTAACACTTCATTGCTATTGAGTTTGAAGCTACGAGGAATACCTTCTGCAACGTTGCGGCCACGGACATGAATTTCTTTGATTTCTTTACCCGGATAGGCTGAGCCAATCACGTGTTTAATCCGTTCTGCAGTGGCTTCACCAATCAGCATATTATAGTGACGGCGTACATAGCTGATAATGGCTTCGTCAAAGCGGTCACCGCCAACACGAATTGATTCAGAGTATACAATACCGTTTAAGGACAATACACCGACTTCGGTTGTACCTCCACCAATATCTAACACCATAGAGCCAGTTGCTTCACTGACAGGCATACCTGCGCCAATTGCTGCAGCCATAGGTTCTTCAATTAAATGTACTTCTCGTGCACCAGCACCCGTTGCCGATTCGCGAATAGCACGACGTTCAACTTGAGTAGAGCCACACGGCACACAAATCAGAACCCGTGGAGAGGGGCGTAGATAACGAGTTTCATGTACTTTATGAATGAAGTATTGCAGCATTCTTTCAGTAATGGTGAAGTCAGCAATCACACCGTCTTTCATCGGACGAATGGCTGTAATATGACCCGGCGTACGACCTAGCATTAATTTAGCTTCTGCACCTACAGCGGCAATCGATTTTGCCCCGTTACCCTCTCGTCCCTGACGAATGGCAACCACTGATGGTTCGTCTAAAACAATACCCTGTCCTCTGACGTAAATTAATGTATTCGCCGTTCCTAGGTCAATGGATAAGTCGGTGGAGAAAAATCCGCGTACACGTTTGAGCATGGAATTAAGTTAATCCTGTTGACTGATACAGACAAAAATTACCCTGTAGTAAAAAATTTTCTGCTACTATATCGGTGGTTTGTATATATTTTGGTGCGATTATACTATAACCACTGTTAAGATAGAAAAATTATAGTTAAATATTTTTAGAGATTTTATTAGGAGCAAATTTAGATGTCGTTGGATAAGCAAGAAATTGAAAAAATTGCCCATTTAGCTCGTATTGCTTTGGATGAGGATGATGTCCCGCATTATGCGACGAATTTATCCAATATTTTGGAATTAGTTGAGCAAATGAGCCAAGTGGATACGGCTAATATTACACCTATGTCGAACCCTTTAGATGCAGTGGCTCGCTTGCGTGAAGATACCGCATCTGAATCTAATCAACGCGATCATTTCCAACAAATTGCACCACAAACCGAAGCTGGACTTTATCTTGTACCCAAAGTAATTGAATGATTTAAAGAGCTGTTCCCATACGCCGCATTATGATTATTTAAGCTAACAACCTAGCTCAACTATGCAGGGCTAGGGCATAAATCCTGCTCAGTTTGGTTATTGTTGAATGGGAGATGATGCGGCCAGAATCCCTGATTGATGTTTTCTAAGTTGGCCGAGGATATTTTTAGTTTGTTTCAATTTATCACTTCAAACCTGCCTACAATCTTAAATCACTGAATGCGGTTAATAATCGTTTGGCATTTTCTGGGCTACGTAATAAATAGGTAGTTTCTTGGTAGGCTGTAAAATCTTTTGTTGAAATCAATACCGCGTGTTTGCCATTATTCTGGGGAATTGTGATAGGTGCGTGATCATCATTGGCTTGATTAATAACGTCTGTTGGCAAGTGACAATATTCATTGGTTTGCTCTTTTGATAGATGATTTTTCAAACTATAGCACAAGAGTCATTTTCCATTTTAGAACAAGATTACACAGATTAAAAACACTCACCTCATTTGTCACCACCTTCAAACCTATCTACAATCTTAAATCCTGTCTATCCATTAACCCTTAAATCGTGTTCCAAAAGGACTTTCCTATGCCCACAGATTTAGAAATTATTGAATAATTAGAACAAGAAATTGATAAAAAATTAGGAGAAATTTGGATAGGTGAAATACTTGGTGACCATATAGAACCCATTTGAAATCTAAGATAATGTAGCAGCTAATCTTTTAAGTAAAAGTCGGATAAAACAAAGTTTGAGTTTTTGATTGGCATGAGTCAGG
>JADGDW010000263.1 GCA_016744725.1 Candidatus Albibeggiatoa sp. nov. BB20
GATTCCAATAGTTCTAATGAATTAGAGCCATCTGAAAATGCACATCATGGATTTGAAACTGAAACGGTTACTGATGGAAAGCCTGAAGCATTTAAAGATAAAATAAAAGAGACTGATAAGCCGCCTAAGCCCGCTAAAAAATCACGTCCAGAGCCAGAATTGATTATTGCCTTATTTATATTGCCTCGTCATGAAGAGGGATTTTTAGGAACTGATATTTTTACCGTGTTGCAAGACCAGAATATGTCGTATGGCAAAATGGAAATTTTTCATCATTATGGTGTCGGTGAAATCAAAGTAAAACATGCTATTTTCAGTGTTGCTAATATTTTAAATCCTGGGATTTTTAACCCTAATGAAATGGATGATTTCTACAGTGCTGGGCTGGTGTTTTTTATGCAGCTACCGGGGGCATTTGGTGGTCGAGTCACCTTTGAGTTGATGCTAAATACAGCAAAAAGAGTGGCTGAGAATTTAGAAGGTACATTAACTAATGAACAGCAATATATTTTAGACCAAGATATGATTGATGGCTTACGAGATAAAATTACGCAGTTTGAGCTAGAAAAAGAACAAATATTAGATGAAAATTAGCCTGTTGCCATAGCATTAATAATCCCTATTTGAAAAACGCTGCTTTATACTGACAAGTTTTGAGCCTAAACCTCTGCATAATATTGTGGAGCTGATTCCATGAAAAAACGCGACTGCTTAGCCTGATTGATTGGCATCTAGCTCATTGATGATAAACATAAAATAATCTCTTAGATACATTTTAACTTTTCAAACATTTAGGCTGTTTATAATTTAAACTTTACCGCTGTTTTAAAATCACTAGCGTAATATCATCAAAAATCTTTTGTTGACCAATATGTTGCCGTACATCCTCAATGACAGCTAACTGAACTTCCTTTACACTACGAGGCCAAGTTGCGCTTACTATTTGGCACAAGCGATCTAAACCATACAGTTCTTTGCTCATATTTTCTGCCTCGGTAATACCATCGGTATATAACACCAAGCCATCACCTGAATGCAGCTCAATTTCGACATAATTTAAAAATGGTTCAATGTCTGGTTCTAAACCAATAGGAAAGCCTAAATCAATAGTATCAATACGCTCAATTTGACTATTACTGCGGACTAATAAAATTTCCTCATGTTGACCACTGAGTTTAATTTTCCTTTTGCAATAATCAACCAATGCCAGACTCAGATTTTTATCCGAATCCATACGTTTGATATTATCATAAATCACCCGATTCAAAATATTCAAACAGGTATCAGGTGAACAAATATTATTTGCAAACAAAGTACGAATCGAAGTCTGTACCATCAACATTAATACACCGCTGGCTAAACCATGCCCTGTCACATCACCAATCGCAATTTTGATGTTATCCCCATACTGCAAAACATCATAATAATCGCCACCCACTTCGACTGCAGGCTGCATAAAACCACAGATTTCTAAATCATCAATATTTTGCAATTCTTGTTCTTTTGGCAATACCATGCGCTGTAATTCTTGACTGACTAGCAATTCAGTAGACATGCGAATATTTTCTTCTTTTAGATAATCATTTAGGGTTTTAATTTCCTCATTTGCTTGCTCTAAATCACTAGTGCGTTCTTTTACTTTCATATCTAAATTGTGAAATAACTCATTCAATTGCCCTGCCATCCCTCTAAAGGTTCGAGCTAATTGCCCCAATTCATCCTGACTGTCAATCGACAAATTTTGTCCCCATTGACCTGCGGAAAATTGTTGTGCAAAACACTGCATTCTCAATTTTTCATCGGTCTCATCAATATTTAATTTTTGGCATTCATTCATAATAGGGACTAAACGCGAATTGAGCCAACGTACAAATAAAACCACAATAGAAGTCAAAAATACGACCGCAAACAACATGCTAATACCAATCATTTGGTAAATAGGCATTAAAATAGGTTTTTCGGGTAGCACTGCAGCAATAAGCCATTGGGTGTTAGAAATATGTTGGAAAGCAATATAAGCTTCATTGTGTCTAAATAACCCTGTTGATGTCAGTTGCATGGTATTCCATATTGGTTGGAAAAAACTGAGTTGGCTGTAATGGGTCATCGCCTTGGCTTGCTCTGGATTATGCGGATTAGCCAGCAAATGCCCTTCTTGACTAAACAAGACAAAATACCCCGCTTGATTTAATACAGGTTCATCCAATTGTTGGGTTAATGCAGTCACATTTACATCATAGCCAGCAACGCCAATCAATTGATTTTTCTCATTATAAAAAGGGTTAAGCAAAGTTGACATCGCAATGCCATACCATGAAAAAGGCTCAGTCCAATGAATCTTTCCTGCTTCAACCGTTTGTTGATAATAATCTTTGCTTAGATAATGATCTTCTGTAAATAATTCTGCATAACGCACATTGGCATAAGGAGGAGCTAATAATTGGCCTATTGCATCGGTTTCACCTTGGTCAACATAAAAATAAGGCCAAAAACCTTCTTGTTCTGCTACGATTTGATATGGAGCTTGACCAAACCCTGCACCAACAGCCAGTGGTGAGCGTTTTAAAAAAAAATCAAAAGCTAATTGCTTATAAGCTTCAGGGTCATGAATCCTTAATTTTTTCAATCTAAATAAAATTGTAGACATATTATTGGAAGCTTCTTCTAATGTACTTAGTTCTTTTTCTAAGCGAAGGGATTGAATTTTGAGACGATTATGAATTTCAGATAAAGCATGTTGTTCTAATGCTTGATAGAAGTAATAGGATAAACTTAATAATCCACAGAAAATACTAATGAGTAGAGAAAATAGTAATTTTGAGCCAATCGTATCTAAGCTAAATTTTGGGCAAATTGGTCTTATATATTGAATTAGAGAGAATTTCGAAAAATAGGCTGATATAGGATTTATAGCTTGAGCTTTCATGCCCTGTCCCTCATCTTATGTAATAATTTTTGGTTTTATAAATAACTCATATTACGCAAAAAAATTCTCGCTCTTAAATAATCAATAACTTACAAAATCATCTCTACAACGTAACTCATTGATTTATCGTTCTACAAAATGTTGTCTGCGTAAGGTGAATAATTAATTTAAGTGTACCAAACACAGCTCTGCTGTCACTATACTTCAAGTATATAAAAAATGAAAAATGCATTATTTAACTATATGAGAAATATGCTTTAAGTGTTTTTATGTTTTATTTCTAAAGTTTAAAAGGTTTTCGCTAGTTAACTTAGAAGATTTACTGTGCGTTTCTGGGACATCTCTATCAAATAAATTCAAATAATCATAGACTTCTTTAGTTACTTTAGTTGGTGTGCTGGCACCACTAGTAAC
>JADGDW010000116.1 GCA_016744725.1 Candidatus Albibeggiatoa sp. nov. BB20
ACCAAATCTCCTGCTCGTAGAGTTAATGCACAAGTTAACCATATTTTTGCTTCTATTCTTGCGGTCTTTAACATGGAAAAGCTTAAGATTAAATCCAAACTTAACTATTTTGCCATTCGTTCTAAACTTTATCTCAAGGCTATTCAATCTGCTTTTCAAGAACTCCAATTTTTTAAACACAAAATCCTTTCTGCGTAACTTGAGTTAGTAATATTAATAAGCAGTGTTGCTATAAATACTAGGAAGTATTCTGAAGTATCCTTTTTGATATTTAATAGTTTGAATATACAGGAAAATATTGTTTTATTGGCGTGCGATATATTTGCAAATAGCTATTAATCAGCATATTTTCAGAGCATCCCAATTTAATTGTCAACACGCCATAGTCATGACTTGATATTTTTATGATGAGCTTGAATTTATTGGGTTTTCTCAATTATTTTCGTGTTTTGCGTAACCAGAGTTAACCCTAAGGATTGAGAATTAAATGATTCCATCATCTCTTAGTGCTGGCTGTCCTGTCATAAAAAAATCAAGCCTAAAATATTTAATATTCCACGGGTTCTAAAATAAGCGACTCACCTGTGGTTGAATCTGGATATTGAGAATCAACTGGCTGTGGTTGAATAATGCTCAATTTATCTCTAAATGCTTCAGTCACATCCTCTGCTTGCTGGCTGTTATTCAATACATAAGGAATAATCAACATCACTAATTCAGATCGGGTGATATTTTCAGTTTCAGCACGGAATAAATGACCTAAAATCGGAATATCTTTTAAAAATGGGATGCCTGTATCCCCAACTGTTTTATTAGTGGAAATTAATCCACCGAGTAACACAGAACCGCCATCAGCTAAACTTAAACTGGTTTTAATACTCCGGTTTGAAATAACAGGAGATTGCACACTACTTAATTCATTTGGTAGCGCATTACTCGAGGATTGGGATATTTCTAAATCAACTTGGCTTTCTGAATAAACCACGGGTTTAACTGATAAAGAGACACCTGTTTTACGGTATTGTACGCTTTGTAAAATAGCACTACCTTGAGAAGTTTGTAAATCTGATGATGTACCTTGGCTAGTAATAATCGGTACTTCTTGACCCACATTAATATTGGCATCTTCACCACTACGTACCATGATTGTTGGTGTAGATAAAACGGTGACTTGAGAATTGCTAGCAAAAGCATTTAACACTGCACGAGTTTGGCCTGAACTGCTTAATGGAACATAGCTAAATCCACTACTACCAAGACCTAAACCACCAATATCAATATCACCTTTAAAATTCCCTAATCCTGCTTCTCTGATTGTCCATTCAATCCCAAATTTAGTGTCATCGGTTAGGGTAATTTCTGCAATCGTGACTTCAATTAAAACCTGTTTAGCAGGTGTATCCAATTTTTTAACAATAGGTAATACTTGCGACCAAACTTGCGGTTCCCCATAGAAAATTAATACATTACGGTTTTCATCCACAACAAGTTTATTAGCAAATTCAGTGACTGTTGTTTTAGGCGGATTTTTATTTTTTTTGCTAGTTGTAGTAGTTGATAATACATCGCCTAAAAGTTGAGATAAAACTTCACTTAAACTACTTGCGGTGGTATTTTTAACCGCATAATAATAAATACGTTGTTTAGGGCCTGACTTTTTAATTGGTAACTGTTGATCAAGCTTGACTGCCCAAGCTTTAATATGGTTTAAAACCGCTTTATCTGCACTAAATGCCAATAGTGTATTATTAGATTTAAATGGGATAAAAATCGTTGATGCGTTACTCCCAAATCGATAGCCTTCAGCTTCAAGAACTGATTGTAAACGTTTAGTTAGCTCTTCTGAAGATAAAAAAGCAGGTTCAATCAAAGTACTATAACGGCCTCGCATCAAAGGTTGATCCAGAATTTTTACCGCTTCTGCTGCTTGGGTTACAACCTCAGGTTTACCACGTAAAATAATGGCATTTCGGCTGGAGTCTTCTGAAACTTCAAGTTGTTGACCTTTGTAAGCATCTTTTATCCAACGCCGCACCATCGCATTTTGCACTACTTTCAATGGAATAAATTGAAAGATAGGGCGATGTGAGGTCGGTACACTGGGTAATGCTGAACCTTGAATCAGTAGTGGTGGTTCTCCAGCAGGGGCTTTTTTAGAAGGTATAAAACGTAATAGCTTACCTTGTTGTATGATACTTACCCCATAATTATCTAATACTTGTTCTGCCAGCTTATATAATCCTACAGGCTGCTGTGGTTCAACCACTCTCAATGTGACTAAATCTTTTGTCTTTTTCAAACTCTTGTCAATTTCAAATGATAAACCGAGCACATTGCCATACACTTCATTGATAAAAGCAGGTAAAGGTAGGCTATCGACATTAATTTGAACTGGAGCACCTTTTAGTTTTGGTGCATTGTCTATTTGGGCACTGCCACCTGTTTGACGAGAAGTATAGCTAGGAAGACGAGGCACAGTTTCAAACTGAGTTTGCTTTGCTTTCTTGGCAACAGGTTTCTTTTTCGGCGGCTTTTTTTCAGGTGATGGCAGAAAAGGTTCTGATTCAGCGGTACTACCAATAGGCTCGCGTAATGGTTCTGGGAATTTAAGTTGAACAGTTTGGGGTACAGAACTACACGCAGATATAAAGAGTAGAATAAATAAATAGAAGAGATTATTTCTTAGCATTTTTTCGAGGGTATAAGTATTCTGTGTCAATGTCGCCAGCTAGCTTAATTTCAACCGCATCAGCATGAATTTTAACCAATTGCCCACCATTATCCAAAGTATCACCAACGGAATAACGCTGAACTTTATTTTTCTTGGTATCTTGTAATAGTGCAAATCGTTGTTGGCCTGATTGGACAATGCCTGCTAAACGCCAATTCTTGCTTAGCAATTGGGTTTTATTTTTAGCATTTCTCTTGGCTTGTTCTGTTTTGCCCCAAGCTTGCCGTTTTTGCAATTGATTATACACTTGTTGAGAATTTTCAAACAGGTAAATATTAGGTAGTTGCCATTCGTTTTGTGCTTGTTGAGCATCTCTTGATGGATTTGGAGCAGGTATCAGTATCCATGCCGTTCCCAAAGCTGTGACCGCTAAAGCGGCTATCCATAAACCAATTTGTTTAGGTGTTGAAGGTAATTTCATATTGCTGTCGCTTGAAAATAAACAGACACAAGCAAGGTAAAGCGGGGACTGCGATTACTTTGGCGTACTTCAAAGCTGTCGATAACAACCCATTTAGGATGTTGTGCTAAATTAAGCAATAGACGCTCTAAAGCCTCAGCTTCAAAAATACCTTCTAATTTTGCAACCACGAGCCAAATATTAGCTTGTCTCGATGCGTCTTTGGCTTCTTCAACAATCATCTTATTTTTTTGAATTTTTGCTGCATTCACTTGTCCCGTTAACCACGCTTGAAAATCAGCCTGTGCTAAACCCTTACTAGCAGCAGTCCATAATTTGTTTTCCAAACTGAGTTTAGCAGACTGAGCATATTCTGCACGTTGTATCCATTCATCTTGACTGGTGACATCTTGCAGCCGAACCAAGTGAGAAACTTTGGCTTGATATTGGCCTTGTAGTTCAACTGAATAATCATTGAGTAAAAGCAGACAGTAAAAGCCAACAATACCAATGATTGACCACAACCCCATCCGCAGCCGAGTATTCTTTTTGAGTTCTGATAATAATTCATTCTTTGACATAACGCGCAATTATCAATTATCAATCAACAATTATCAATCAACAAATAGATATAAACGGCTGACATTTTATTCAAGACAGCGGATTGGCTCGGATTCAGGTATTTTTTTATGAACATTCATCAAGCCTAAGGCGACATAATTAAATCCAACCAAACAGGACACCAGTCATCATCAAATAATTTATTTTGTTCGGTTTGATAATGAATTGGAGTTTGACAATGGTGCGTGATAATCCCATAAGCATAAAGCACATCAAGGTGATATGGTGCAGCAAATCCCACTTGTGCAATATCAGTTTCAGGCTTGAGTGCTTCAGGAAATACATCTGAATTTCCCAAGTTTTCAGTATCTTGCGCCCCATTCTCAATTAAATTATCATCGGCAAGACCTGTTTCATCACTAGCATTTATTCCCGAGTTTTTGCGTGCAAGCTCATAATGAGAAAATCGCCACAAGCCCGCTTGGTATTGATAACTGAATGTTAAACCATTGAGTTGAGGACTAAGCCAGAGATTTTCCTGAAACGTGATATTTAATAGTTGCTGAGGCTCGTATTCAATACATTGAACAAAAGGATCAAAAGCCAGTAATCTATCGCTAAAAAATTGAAATTCTTCAACGCTAACAGGGTTGTTATTTTTAATCTGGTAAAGCGTTAAGTAAGAAATAGCTTGTTGCACCATTTTTAGTCCATAACTTACTTGAATTCTTAGCTTAGCATCCTCTGGGTTGGATAAGCTTGCTAAATCCCCACGACTGAAAATTGCTTCTAAACTCCGATTAATATTTAATTCAGCCTGTTGCGCAGATACTGATTGAACCCACAACAACAGGATACAAATTAGCCTTAGCATGAAAGATTCCTTTTTGAGACATCATTTAACATCTAATTAAAGCGGGTGAAGTCTATTGCATCAAGTATTTTGGTGTGAACGGATGTAAAACAATCGGTTTTAAACTCTTTTCATCTTGCTTACAAAAAAGTACACTAATATCTTATAAGTGAAAGATTAAAGACGAGAAGTATTTTGAAACAGCATATTCAGAGTTTATTTCAACACGCATTTGAGCAACTTCAATCTGATAATGTGATTCCTGCTGAGCAACAAGCAGTGATTCGTATCGAGCGCACCAAAGATGCAAGTCATGGTGATTTTGCCTGCAATTTAGCCATGATGCTCGCTAAAAAAGCCAAAATGAAACCGCGCGATTTAGCTGAGAAAATCATTGCAGCATTGCCTGAATCAGATTCAGTGTCAAAAGTTGAAATTGCAGGGCCAGGATTTATCAATCTATTTTTAGCTTCAAATAGTTACCAAGATATTATCAAAACTATTTTAGAACAAAAACAATCCTATGGTTTAAGCCAAATTGGCGCGGGAAAATCGATACTCATTGAATTTGTCTCAGCCAATCCGACAGGGCCTTTGCATGTTGGTCATGGACGTGGAGCAGCGTATGGTGCAGCATTAGCAGATTTATTGAAAGCCGCAGGTTATCAAGTCAGTAAAGAATATTATGTCAATGATGCTGGGCGACAAATGGATATTTTAGCCACCAGTATTTGGTTGCGCTATTTAGATTTATGCAGTGAAAGTTTCACGTTTCCAAGCAATGCTTATCAAGGCGATTATGTGTGGGATATTGCTGCGACCTTACACCGAGAAAATCAAGATAAATACCGTTATGCTGCCAGTGATGTATTTGCCGATGTGCCTGCTGATGAAACAGAAGGTGGTGATAAAGAACGTCATATTGATGGCCTGATTAACAAAATGAAACAGCTTTTAGGTGAGCAAACGGCACGAGATGTATTGCAATTAGGTTTAGATGCCATTTTAGGCGATATTGAGCACGATTTGGGGCAATTTGGTGTCACTTATGACAAATGGTTCTCAGAATACAGTTTGACCAGCAGCAATCACGTATCACAAGCAATAGAGCAAGTACGTGAAGGCGGATTTACTCATGAACAAGATGGTGCATTATGGTTTAAATCCAGTGAATTTGGTGATGAAAAAGATCGGGTTTTAGTTAAAGAAAATGGCGCATTGACTTATTTAGCCTCTGATATTGCCTATCATGCAAATAAATTGGAGCGTGGGTTTGATATTTTGATTAATATTTGGGGTGCAGATCATCATGGTTATATCGCACGTTTGAAAGCAGCAATTCAGGCCTTAGGTTCAGATGCGAGCAAATTACAAGTTTTATTAGTTCAATTTGCAACTTTATACCGTGGTCAAGAAAAATTACAAATGTCAACACGTAGCGGTAAATTTGTGACTTTGCGCGAATTACGTGAAGAAGTTGGCAAAGATGCAGCCCGATTCTTTTATGTACAACGTAAAGCAGAACAACATTTAGATTTTGATTTAGAATTAGCAAAATCACAATCTAATGAAAATCCTGTGTATTACATTCAATATGCTCATGCTCGAATTTGTAGTGTATTCCGTGAGTTATCTGAAAAAGGCAGTGAATGGGATTTAGCCCAAGCCGATTTAAATCGTTTGGATACATCACACGAGCTTGAATTAATCAAATTGTTATCACGTTATCCTGAAACAGTTGAGAATGCAGCAACAGCGTATGAACCACATCAATTGACTTATTATCTACGGGATTTAGCTCAAGCCTTCCATACTTATTACAATGCGCATAAGTTTTTAGTTGATGATATGGAATTAAGTCAAAGCCGTCTTAGCCTGTGTAAAGCAATACAATACGTTTTGCAAAATGGCTTAACGATTATTGGTGTTTCTGCACCTGAGGTAATGTAGTGGCTGAGAAACGCGAAAAACGGCGAATTAAACGTCCACGACCTGAAAAACAGCCAATTCCACGTGGTTGTCCTCCACGTTGGGCTTGGTTTTTTGGTGGTTTGTTGATAGGGGTATTTGGCGCATTTTTATTTTATTTATATGAACTTGCACCACGTAACTTGGCCAATCAAATCCAACCCACAGCGACAACATCGATTTCAGATACTAGAGGTAATCCAGCGGCTGAATTAAATTATGAAAATTACGAGTTTTATAATAATTTGCCGAAAACGGAAGTGAAAGTGGTTGAAACAGTTGAGAATACAACGGAATTTGCTAGCCAAAACGCGGAAAATACAGTACCTGCCAAATCCGTTTTTAAGCCTCATACCCGCTTGCAGGTTGGTTCGTTCCGGGATGCTAAGATTGCTCAGGGGTTGAAAAATCACTTGTCTAGTTTAGGCATTAAAGCGGATATTGAACAGGCAGTTGTTAATGGCTTGTCATGGCATCGAGTGCGGGTAGGCACTTTTAGCTCAGAACAGGCTTTAGAACAGATGAAAGCGAAGCTCACACAGCAAAAGCTTCCATTTTCGGTGATTGAGTAATCATTATTCCTGAATGTTATATTGAGAATTGCGTAAAGTGACCAGTTTATAAAAAACTTGTAGTTCAATACTTTAAGTATTGGCTTTTGCAGGATTTAATATATTCTACCCTAAAATGCTTCAAAATAGCACAGTCTGAGTTCAGAAAAAATACTGTGGGTAAGCAAAATAAACCACTTAATATGTTATGCTTATTTTTGCCGAAAGGGCTAAAAGCAAATTCAAAAGCCATTGCTTTAAAATCTAAATGAGACTAAGCAACATCCTAGAAATCCGTCATATTCTAAAGAGAGTGCATTTATGATCAAGCAAGATATTTTAGAGCAAGCCCAGAATTTAAAGCCTTATGAAAAACTCACCTTAATTGAAGAACTCTTAAAAAGTTTGGATGAGGTTTGGTTTGTTGAAGCTGAAAATCGGTTTAAAACCTGTCAGCAGCGACGTGCCAAAACTACATCTAATTCAATGCCATTATAGATAAGATACATAAATGAGTAAAAGTAGTCACCGTTGGTTACAAGAGCATGAAAATGATTTTTATGTCAAACGTGCTAAAAAAGAAGGTTATCGTTCCCGTTCAGTGTATAAATTAGCTCAAATGCACGAACGAGATCATTTATTTAGCCCTGATATGACTGTGATAGACTTGGGTGCAGCCCCCGGTGGTTGGTCACAATGGGCGCAACGTCATTTAAATAGTAAAGTTAAATTATTTGCTTTAGATATTTTGCCGATGGATGCCTTGCCTGATGTCACATTTATTCAAGGTGATTTCACCGAACAAGAAGTCTTAGACCAGTTATTGGACTGCATTGGTGAACAAAAAGCCAACCTTGTAATGTCTGATATGTCCCCCAATATCAGTGGAATGAAAGCCGTTGATCAGCCAAAATCGATGCTGTTAGCGGAATTAGCCCGTGATTTAGCTTACGAAACATTAGCACCGAATGGACATTTTTTAAGCAAAGTATTTCAAGGCGAAGGTTTTGATATCTATGTAAAAGAATTACGCCAGCGATTTCGTAAAGTGGTAGTACGCAAGCCAGAAGCTTCCCGACCACGGTCACCAGAAGTCTATGTGCTTGCCAAACAATTTATTGTATAATTAAAAGTTTGCAGTATTATTTCTGCACGTCTACAAGTAAATAACCAGAGAGGTATCCCTCCAGTGAATGATATGGCCAAAAACCTACTGCTATGGGTGGTGATTGCCCTAGTGCTGATGATGGTATTTAATAATTTTGGACCTCAACCGACCTCATCTCAACAAGTTGAATATTCAGTTTTTCTGGAAGCCGTAGAGCAAGGGCGTGTGAAAAAAGTCACAATAGAAGGCAAAGAAATTGTTGGTTTTATGCAGGATGGATCGCGTTTTGTTACTTATAATCCCGGCGATGATTTTCTCATCAGTGATTTGATGAAGTACAACGTACAAATTTCTGCGCGTCCTCCAGAACGTCAATCGTTACTTATGCAGATTTTTATTTCATGGTTTCCAATGTTATTGCTATTCGGTATCTTGATTTTCTTCATGCGTCAAATGCAAGGCGGCGGTGGTCGTGGAGCGTTATCCTTTGGTAAAAGTCGGGCGCGTATGATGGAAGAAGATCAAATCAAAGTGACTTTTGCTGATGTGGCAGGTATTGACGAAGCTAAAGAAGAAGTTGGGGAATTAGTTGATTTCTTACGTGACCCTGGTAAATTCCAAAAATTAGGCGGCAAAATTCCGCGTGGCGTATTAATGGTGGGTTCACCTGGTACAGGTAAAACCTTACTAGCTAAAGCGATTGCAGGTGAAGCTAAAGTTCCATTTTTTACTATTTCTGGTTCTGATTTCGTAGAAATGTTCGTTGGTGTGGGTGCATCGCGTGTACGTGATATGTTCGAGCAAGCTAAAAAACATGCACCGTGCATTATCTTCATCGATGAAATTGATGCTGTGGGTCGTCATCGTGGTGCGGGCTTAGGCGGTGGCCATGATGAACGTGAACAAACTTTAAACCAGCTATTAGTTGAAATGGATGGTTTTGAAGGCAATGAAGGTGTGATTGTGATTGCGGCCACTAACCGTCCTGACGTGTTAGACCCTGCATTATTACGCCCTGGTCGTTTTGACCGTCAAGTGGTTGTGCCATTGCCAGATATTCGTGGTCGTGAACAAATCCTAAAAGTGCACATGCGCAAAGTACCTATTTCTGATGACGTAAAACCAAGTTTAATTGCACGTGGTACACCGGGGTTCTCGGGTGCAGATTTATCAAACTTAGTCAATGAGGCTGCATTATTCGCCGCTCGTGGTAATAAACGTCTTGTAGAAATGGGTGATTTTGAGAAAGCTAAAGACAAAATCATGATGGGTGCAGAACGTAAGTCGATGGTCATGAGTGATGCTGAGAAAAAACTTACTGCCTACCATGAAGCTGGTCATGCAATTATTGGTCGTTTAGTACCATGTCACGATCCTGTATACAAGGTGAGCATTATTCCACGCGGTCGAGCGTTGGGTGTTACGATGTACTTACCGACAGAAGATCGTTATAGCAACAGTAAGCAACAGCTTGAAAGCTTAATTTCTAGTTTATTCGGTGGGCGTATTGCTGAAGAACAGATTTTTGGTGCTGAGAGTGTCACTACGGGTGCAAGTAACGATATCCAACGTGCGACTGAAATTGCACGCAATATGGTGACCAAATGGGGTTTATCAGAGCGTTTAGGTCCATTAACTTATGGCGAAGATGATGGCGAGGTATTTTTAGGTCACACTGTCACTCAGCATAAAGTGGTCTCTGATGAAACTGCACATGTAATTGATGAAGAAGTTCGTTCAGTGATTGATCGTAATTACTTGCGTTCTGAAAATCTACTAAAAGATAATGAGAAATCATTGCATGCCATGGCTGATGCGTTAATTAAGTATGAAACCATTGATAGCGATCAAATTGAAGATATTATGAATGGTAAAGAGCCACGCCCGCCTAAGGATTGGTCTTCTGATGATGATAATAATATCAGCTCCAATAACGATGATGACAATATGGTTGCTGAATTAAAACCCCAACCAGAGATTGGTGGGGCTGCTAGCTCTCATTAATTAATCCTCCCTCCCTAAAGCCTTGCTCCATTCTGGAGTAGGGCTTAAATTTCACTTCATTTATGTTTCTACATCTCTTACAATGGCTTTTTAATAACTTTTAAAGTTAAGAAGAGCCCATACATGCCTTTCTACTCGCCAAATCAGCAATTGGCTTACTCAAAAGTTGCGATGTTAGCCCTATTTATCATATTTGTTTTGGGTTTAATGCTTCGCTTGCAAGCCGTTATATTCACTGAAGTTGATACACCAGTTCGAGCTGATGCCCAAAAATATGTTTTATATGCTTATAATTTAGAGGTTTTTGGCATTTATACACATAGTAAAGAAGGTGTTTTAGGAAATCCAGAACAGCTAAAACCTGACGCTCTAGTTACACCGGGCTACCCATTATTTTTAAGTTTATTTCTTGATCAAGATTTATCTCAAAATCAGTATGAGGCTGTTTTACTAACCCAAGCAATATTAAGTGCATTAGTGATTATTTTTGCATATATTATATTTGCTGAATTAGGTTATATGTGGGCATTATTTATTAGTCTATTAGTTGCTTTTAGCCCACATTTGATTAGTGCTACAACATTTCTGTTAACAGAAACTTTATTTTGCTTTTTCTTAATTACATTTCTAGCAGTTTGCAGTCGTCTGAAAATCAATTCTTATCAATGGTGGCTATTTTTCGTTGCTGGTTTATTGTTGGGCTTGGCAACACTGACACGGCCTTGGACTCAACTTTTTGTTGTATTTTTTTTAGTCATGCTAGCAGTGTCATTAAATCAAAAGCGTATTGGTCGAATTACATTCACTTCTTTAGGCTTTATTTGTGTGATAGCTCCTTGGTTAATAAGGAATTACTTGATAATAGGAATAGCAACAGACCCAAGCCTTTCGTTAGCAAGCATTCATCACGGAATGTATCCAGATATGATGTATAACTTGATTCCAGAGAGCTTAGGTTTCGCGTATAAATTTGATCCTTGGGCTTTAAATGTTGAGCGCACATATCAAACATTATTTCCAGAACTTTTTCGCCGTATTCAAGAAAATCCATGGATTTATATGGAATGGTACACTTTGGGTAAATTGCAAACTGTCTTCTCATGGAATGTATTAACAGGTATAGGAGATGTCTTTATTTACCCAATTATAAAAACACCTTACGCTACATCAACTTATTTTCAAGCAACCCATTTTTTTATTTATACGCTACATAATGGTTTTGTTGTTTTGAGTTTAATTGCTACAGTTTTTGCGTGGTTTCCAGTTGTGAAACAGGTTATCCCTGCAACATTTTTATTTACATTTCGTTTGCTTTCATTGTTAATGATTTATTTTATAATTTTACATATGATTGGTGCACCTTATCCTCGTTATTCTATTCCTATGCGTCCCGTGATTTACGGCTTAGCAGTGGTGATGTTAGCGGTGTTTTGGAATTATATAAAAATATTATATCAACAACGAATGGCTAAGTAATAATGAACCAAAGAGTTGTCATACTTATTCCTGCTTATCAACCAAGCACAAGCTTAATCACTATAGTGAGTGAATTATTACAGCATGATACAAAAAAAATCATTCAAAGTATTGTGTTAGTTGATGATGGAAGTGGACAAAATTATCAAATTATTTTTAATCAATTAGCAGAACTGCCAAATGTACACATTTATTCTCATGCTATTAACTTAGGGAAGGGAGCAGCACTTAAGACAGGATTCAATCATATATTATTGGAATTTATGGATATTCATTCAATTATTACCGCTGATGCAGATGGCCAACATTTACCTGATGATATTCTAGAAGTAGCGGAAAAAGCTTTAACTATGCCTAAAGATAGCTTAATACTAGGAGTTAGGACTTTTTCTAAGCAAGTGCCTTTGCGTAGCTTATTTGGTAATCAAATGACTCGTTTAGTGATGCGTTTTTTTACTGGACTCAAGTTAGCTGACACACAAACAGGTTTAAGAGCATGGCCACTTGAACTTGCCCGCCAAACATTGAGAATTCCAATTAATGGTTATGATTTTGAAATGGAAGCTTTAGTTAGAATGAAAGAACTCAGTGGTAATCAAAAAACAACATTACAAGAAGTGCCAATACAAACAGTTTATGAACAAAAAAATACATCTTCACATTTTAATCCGCTATTGGATTCGATGCGGGTTTATTTTGTATTCCTTCGCTATTGTGGAGCAGGATTGTTCACAGCATTAGTGGATAATCTGGTTTTTATTGTGATGTACATGTTATCTGGTAGCATTATTTCTAGCCAAATTACCAGTCGCAGTTGCGGGGCATTGGTGAGTTTTATATTGAGTTTCCACCTAGTTTTTCGTAGCGATGTCAGTAAGGTTTACGCCTTACTCAAATTCGTATCATTGGTTATATTATTTGGTTTTATTTCTTATAGTTTGATTCAATTTTTAAGTCAGATGCTGGGGTTAAACATATTTATTTCTAAATTACTAGCAGAGCTGATTTTATTTATTGCCTCTTTTGCTATTCAGCGAGACTTTATTTTTAATAATTCACAGAACTAAAATACTTGTTTCTCATTTCCATGAGATTCACCCTTAAAGCCAAACTTGTAAAATATTGATATTCTACAAGCCTGTTTCATTGGAAAAAACTATTTACGCATATTTGCCAATGCATCCGCTAAGGCATTACCCATTGCTGTAGGTTGTTTTGGCTCATTACGTTTATTAGGCTGACGTGATGACGGTTTATGCTGCTTATTGCGTGGTTGATTGGGTTTATTCGACGCTTTTTGAGCTTTCGGCTTAGGCGATGAATTAGATGCAGATTCATTCTTCATACTTGGCGAAATATGTTCTTTACTTTTATCAGCCAAACGCATAGTTAATGCCACACGACGGCGTTTCAAATCCACTTCCAACACTTTGACTTTGACCACATCACCCGCTTTCACTACATCATGTGGGTCTTTGATGAATTTATCGGCTAAAGCTGAAATATGTACCAAACCATCTTGATGCACGCCAATATCCACAAACGCGCCAAAGTTAGTCACATTAGTTACAACCCCTTCTAAAACCATATCAGGCTGTAAATCGTCTAGCTCTTCAACCCCTTCCTTGAATGCGGCAGTTTTAAACTCAGGTCTTGGATCACGTCCCGGTTTATCCAATTCCGCTAAAATATCCTGTATCGTCGGTAAACCAAAATTTTCATCAACAAACTCTTCTGGGCGCAAGTCGCGTAAAAACTGTGAATTACCAATGATTTTATCAATACTTTGCTGCTTATCCGTCACAATCCGCTCAACCACGGGATAGGCTTCTGGATGCACTGCTGATGCATCTAACGGATTTTTACCCTGCATAATGCGTAAGAAGCCCGCTGCTTGTTCAAAGGTTTTTTCACCTAAACGCGGGACTTTTTTCAAAGTATTACGACTATCAAATGCACCGAATTCATCCCGATACATCACAATATTTTTGGCTAAACCTGCATTTAAACCTGAAACCCGACTTAATAATGGAACTGAAGCGGTATTTACATCAACCCCCACCGCGTTCACACAATCTTCCACCACCGTATCCAATGTGCGTGCAAGCTGAGACTGATTCACATCATGCTGATATTGCCCAACCCCAATCGATTTTGGATCAATTTTCACCAATTCAGCTAATGGGTCTTGTAAGCGGCGTGCAATTGAAACCGCGCCACGATAGGATACATCCAAATCTGGAAATTCGTTAGATGCCAATTCAGAAGCGGAATAGACAGATGCACCCGCTTCAGATACCACAATTTTGTGTAACTTCAAGTCTGGATATGCTTTGATGATATCCGTGACTAATTTATCAGTTTCACGCGAGGCTGTACCGTTGCCAATACTGACTAAATCTACATTATGCTGTTTGGAAAGAGTGGCTAAAATCTCAATGGATTCTGACCACTGGTTACGCGGTGCATGTGGGAAAATCGTGGTGTGCGCAATCAATTTGCCTGTATTGTCCACAATGGTGGCTTTGACACCTGTTCTTAATCCGGGGTCTAAACCCATTGTCGAACGTTGACCTGCAGGAGCTGCTAACAATAAATCTTTTAAATTATTAGAGAAAACGTTAATCGCTTCAGTTTCTGCTCGCTCACGCAAACGCATGAATAATTCAACATCTAAACTCAAACGGATTTTATGCCGCCATCCCCAGCGCACGGTTTCTTGTAACCATTTATCCGCAGGACGTTCTTGATTTTTAATGTTAAATTGTTTGGCAATCATGAATTCACAAGGATGGGTTACCTTGGTATCAGATTCATCGCCCACAGGCAAATTAAGCTGCAAAATCCCTTCATTGCGTCCACGGAACAATGCTAATGCACGGTGAGAAGGCATGTCTTGTAATGGTTCATTGTGATCGAAATAATCAGAAAACTTCGCGCCTTCTTCTTCTTTTCCTGCGACCACTTGGGCTTGAACATCAGCACGTTCCCACACATATTCCCGCAATTGACCGATTAATTCCGCATCTTCAGCGTATTTTTCCATCAAGATTTGTTTTGCACCATCCAGTGCTTGCTTAAGGTCTTCAACCCCTTTTTCTTTGTCAATAAATTCTGCGGCGAATTGTTCAGGTGCTGTATCAGGTTTTTCTAATAAAGTTAACGCCAATGGTTCTAAACCTGCTTCTCTAGCAATTTGGGCTTTAGTACGGCGTTTTTGTTTATAAGGCAGGTATAAATCTTCGAGGCGGGTTTTAGTATCAGCTTCTTGAATCGCTTGGGCTAAGTCGTCTGTTAATTTGCCCTGTTCTTCAATGCTGCTGAGAATGGTGGCTCGACGTTCATCTAGCTCCCGTAAATAGCGCAAACGTTCTTCAAGTGCACGCAATTGGGTGTCGTCTAAACCACCAGTAGCTTCTTTACGGTAACGGGCGATAAACGGGACTGTAGAGCCTTCATCTAATAAAGCCATTGTGGCTAATACTTGACGTTCATTGACCGCTAATTCCTCAGCAATACGTTGAGCAATCGTTTTCATAAATAGGTGTTGTCCTAACTCAAGCGAAACAATTAGTTATTATAACAGTCTTGAGAGGAATCAACACTAATATGCTGTTTTTATAAAAGTAGTGGGCTTACCTTATTCAAAGGGTCTACCGAACTGAGTTAGCATCCAAATCACCAATAGATATAACCCCATGAGAGATTGAAGGCCAGCAATAGAACGTATCCAGCCTTTGCGAATCCTTAGTGTAATATCTCGCCTTTGTACTTGTCTAATCCAGTTACCAATATTGTATTGTTGCCAGCCAATTTGGAGTGCAGATAATAAACTAAAATAAAATGCGATTCCTAATACTTTA
>JADGDW010000117.1 GCA_016744725.1 Candidatus Albibeggiatoa sp. nov. BB20
GCATTGGCTGAAGCGGTAACTGAGGTATGTATTCAACTTGCTCAGGCCATTATCAAAGATGGGGAAGGTGCAACGAAATTTATCAGTATTGAGGTTTCAGAAGGCTCAAATGAACAAGAATGTTTAGATGTGGCCTATACGATTGCCCATTCTCCATTGGTAAAAACCGCATTTTATGCCAGTGATGCCAATTGGGGACGAATTTTGGCCGCAGTAGGTCGGGCAGGATTACAAAACTTTGATATTGCAAAAATTAAAATTTATTTAGGTTCTGTATGTGTTGTTGAACAAGGTGGAGTCGCGGCTAGTTATACTGAAGAACAAGGACAAGCTGTGATGTCACAATCAGAAATCAGCATCCGAGTTGAATTAGGTCGTGGCCAAGCACAAGCAACGGTTTGGACATGTGATTTATCCTACGATTATGTTCGAATTAATGCCGAATACAGAACGTAAGTCGGTTATCGTTTTTCAATATTGATTATTTAAAAGCTTGATAATTATTAAATCAGGTTTAGATTAGATGTAGCATTGTTTTATTTTAACCATAGTGTACAACAACAGGAGAACATAATGCGTACATTACAGTCGCTGTTACTCAGTATTTTATACTTATTTTCACTGACGGGTTATGCCGTTGAAACTAAAACCATTGGTGTGCTTTATTGGTCTATGAATATCCCCGGCCAAGTAGCAATGCGCAAAGGTTTAGAAGCTGAAGCAGAAAAAATTAATCAACAAGCTGAACAAAATAATTTACCTACAATTACACTTATTCCTCATGTGGCAGGTGATGGCGATGAAGGTACTGAACGACAAATCATCCAAATGCGAGAACTTATTGCTCAAAAAGTAGATGCAATTATTGCCCAACCATCTGATAATGCAGCACTTGCTTACCCATTGGTCGAAGCGAATAAAGCCAATATTCCTGTGATTGCTTATGACCAATATATTAAAAAAGGCGAATTAACCGCTTATGTCACGTCTAATAATTACCAAGCTGGTTATTTAGATGGTGAGTATGTTGCCGCTAATTTTGATGCCGATTACGAAATCCAATTAGTCATTGTTGAATATCCACTGGTTTCTTCAACTGTGCAACGGGTCAATGGATTTATAGATGCCTTGGATGAGTATTCTCAAGCTTATGATATTTTAAAAACTTATGAAGCTGTTGAACCTATTTCAGGTAAAAAAGCGGGTCAGCAAATTTTGCAAGATTTTCCCGAGAAAGGCAGTATTGATGTGATTTTTACAGTCAATGATGGTGGTGGTTTAAGCGTCGTTGATGAATTAGCAAAAGCACAACGAACTGAAATTTTTGTTGCAACGATTGATGGTGATCCAAAGTCAGTTGAAAATATTAAACAAAAACGTTTGACTCGGATTGATTCTGCGCAATTTTGTGGGCCTTTAGGTGCGGAAGCGTTGAAATTAACTTATGCACTATTGACGGGTAATAATATTCCTGAACATTCTGAAGTGCCTGTATTTCCAATTACACAGGAGACTTTAGATATTTATCCAGGTTGGATGGGGCCTATTCCTGATAAATTTGCTAAACCATGGGTAAGTAATGAAGCTGAATGGCGCGGTGAGATGAGTATTATTGATGAATAGTTTGGACGATTAATCCAAAATAAAGGGGTTGGCAAATAACATGACCAACCCTAAAAGCGCGTATTCTGCTGCAATAATGAAGTTGAATATGGGCTTTTTTATTTTATGAGCTTACTGATTTAACCAAGGATAAGATTGCTGATATTTTGATTCAAAAGCTTGGATTTCAGTTGCATGTTGTAATGTTAAACCAATATCATCCAAACCTTCTAACAAGCATGTTTTTCTAAACTCATCCACTTCAAAGCTGATTTTTTCACCCTCTGGTGTAGAAATCGTTTGTGATGGCAAATCTACAGTGAGTTGATAGCCTTCAGTCGCTTCGGTCGCTTTGATTAATTGATCCACTGTCGCTTCGTCTAAAACGATGGGTAAAATACCATTTTTGAAACAGTTGTTAAAAAATATGTCAGCGAAACTAGGCGCAACAATAACACGGAAGCCATAATCTTCTAAAGCCCATGGTGCGTGCTCACGGCTTGAACCACAACCAAAGTTTTGGCGTGTTAATAAAATTTGGCTACCAGCATAACATGCTTGATTCAGGATGAAATCTTTATTTAATGGACGGTTGGTGCAATCCATTCCGGGTTCACCATGATCCATATACCGCCATTCATCAAACAAATAAGGGCCAAAACCCGTACGGCTGATAGATTTTAAAAACTGTTTAGGAATAATCGCATCCGTATCTACGTTCGCTCTATCTAAAGGGGCTGCTAAGCCAGTCAAAGTTGTAAATGCTTGCATAATCTCTTTTCAATTAATTAGTTTTCAATGGGCAATTATGGCACAAGTGCATTGATAACACAGGATGTTATTTTACTTTTATGCCTTAATATTTTTATAAAATGAGTGAGTTAAACCTTGTCTAAGTTTCTCGTTTTTCTCAATGGGAAACGTTATTCATTTTAGCAATAAATTGTAACACTTTTTGAATTCTCAATTATCTAGTTTGTCTGTATTTTTAGAGCTATCTATTGCTGTTTGAGTCATTTTGCTGCTTGCTTAGAGGTCAAACTGGCTAATTGATTTAAATTGGTTAATGATTATGGCTAATCAAGATATGTTGTAGAGTAGAAAGCGTTTATTTTTGAGCAAATCAACTCATTTCTAACGACAGAGTTTTAATCTGTATAATAAAAATTTCAAAATTAGGATAAAAACAGGTTTTTTTTCATTTTAAGGCTTGACTTTTAAATCGTAAAATAGCAAAATACAAACCCTCTCAAGTCAATGGCCATGTAGCTCAATCGGTTAGAGCGCAGCACTCATAATGCTGAGGTTGGTGGTTCGATTCCACCCATAGCCACCATTTCTTTATCCCTTGATAACATATCCTTTAGTCAGGGAACGCATTGATGACAAAACCTAATCCTACTCTTGGTATGCACCACGTTGCTTTAAACGTTTCTGATGTTAAAGCCTGTGAGCATTTTTATGTAGACCTCGTCGGAATGGCTATTGAATGGCGACCCGATCCTGATAACATTTATTTAACTTCTGGATCAGATAATGTAGCAATTCATAAGGCTGCCGAAGACTTAACTGATAAAAATCAGCATTTAGACCATATTGGCTTTATTATCGAGTCTATTGACCAAGTTAACTTGTGGCATGACTATTTAGTTGATAATGGGGTAAAAATAAAAAAAGCACCTCGTACCCACCGTGATGGTGCACATAGTTTTTACTGCTATGACCCCGATGGTAATCTTGTACAGTTTATCTATCATCCTCCATTAGTAAAAGCGTAAAGTCATAAACATTTGATACAATAGTGACTAAGAAAAAACGCTACATTTGCATTGCCATGGATGACATGGTGATGCAAATATTGAATATCCACAGCTGGGTGTATAAGCAACTAAATTATGCACTTTCTTTAGGATAAAGCCATGCCTGAAAATCCTCCAAAACCAAAAAAACCTAAAGATATGAAAATCCAATTAGAGGGTTTTAATAACTTAACCAAATCGCTAAGCTTTAATATTTATGATATTTGCTATGCGAAAACAGATAAACATACACAACGGTATATCGAATATATCGATGAAATGTATGATGCTGAAAGACTGACCCAAATTTTAACCCGTGTTGCTGATATTATTGGGGCGAATATCTTAAATATTGCGCGTCAAGACTATGATCCGCAAGGTGCTAGTGTGACTATTCTTATTTCTGAAGAACCAGTTTCATCTGAAATATTGTCTAATACCATGGCCCCAGGCCCTTTACCTGATGTAATTGTGGCTCATTTGGATAAAAGCCATTTGACGGTACATACTTATCCTGAAAGCCATCCTGATAATGGGATTAGCACTTTTCGAGCGGATATTGATGTATCGACCTGTGGACGAATTTCTCCATTGAAAGCATTGAATTATCTCATTCATTGTTTTGATTCGGATATTGTGACAATGGATTATCGTATACGTGGTTTTACGCGCGATAAAAAAGGTAAAAAGCACTATATCGATCATAAGATCAACTCGATTCAAAATTATATTTCTAAAGATACTAAAGATAAGTATCAAATGATTGACGTGAATGTGTACCAAGAAAATATTTTTCACACTAAAATGATGCTGAATGAGTTTGATCTGGATAATTATTTATTCGATGAGATATCAACAGACTTTACCAAAGCCGAACGTGAAAAGGTTAAAAAGCAAGTGCAACGCGAAATATTAGAAATATTCTATTCACAAAATTTGTGTAAACTATAGGTATTGAAACAGAGGGCATGATTTTATATAAAAAGCCCCCTTAAATCCAGAATATAGCTAATGAGTAAAATATTACCTAAAGCTAATTAAGCCAGCTCAACTTATTAAAAACCGTGATTATTTGCAGATTAACAATGACTGCAGATAATCTTCGAAAACATGAGCTCACCATTTATAGCAACTCAGCCTTTTATATTTTTTCCAATCCATGCAAAAACCTTATTTCCTCGATTTTATCGCATTTTTATCAGGCTGTGCCATACCGCTGGCCTTTGCGCCAATTAGCTGGTTTTGGGTCAGCATTATCTCTTTAGCTGCCTTATTCATTCTCGTCCAAAATGTGAGTACAAAACGGGCATGGTGGCGTGGTTATGCCTTTGGCTTGGGCATGTTTGGAGTCGGTGTTTCTTGGGTGGGCTTGAGCTTTTATCAATTCAGTGATTTACCGCTGATTGGCACAATAACAATTACCATCTTATTTATTCTATATCTTGCATTATTTCCTGCATTAGCTATATGGCTACTCAATCGATATTTTTCTAAATTTTCCCTGCCTGTGGCTTTATTGATTGTTCCCAGCTTATGGGTTATCACAGAATGGATTCGAGGCTGGCTATTTACGGGCTTTCCTTGGCTCTACATTGGTTACAGTCAAATCGATTCCCCATTAGCAGGTTTTGCTCCGATTCTGGGTATTTATAGTTTAAATTGGCTCACCGCTTTAACCGCAAGTCTGTTAGCTTATGTGTATTTAAATCGAAAACATTGGATTTTGCTGAGTGCAATATTAGTGACTGTCTGGGGTTCGGGCGCATATCTGAAAACAATTGAATGGACGCAGCCAATTGATGAGCCGATTGATGTGGTTTTAATTCAGGGCAATGTACCACAAGCACTGAAATGGGCAGAAATTGATTACAGTCTTCGTTTATATTTTTCCTTGACCCAGCGTGATCTCAATGCAGATTTAATTATTTGGCCTGAAACCGCGATGCCCTTATTTTATGATGATGCAAAACCTTATTTAGAACGCCTGAAACAAAATCACCAAAAACATGGTACTGAATTCATGACGGGTATTATCGTGCAGGAAAGCGAGTTTAGATATTACAATGCCATTATTGGCCTAAGTGATACCGAGACATTTTATTATAAATATCATCTTGTCCCATTTGGTGAATATATCCCGTTAAGTCAATATGTTGGTATGGTGCTAAACTTTTTTAATGTCCCGATGTCTGAATTTTCCAGAGGTGACTATCAACAACAATACTTACAGGCAGTTAACCAAACTATTGGCGCGTCGATTTGTTATGAAAGTGCTTTTTCTGAACAGATTTTACAAAGTGTACCTAAAGCCAGTTTATTGGTAAATGTGAGCAATGATTCATGGTTTGGTCATTCGCTTGCACCGCATCAGCATTTAGAAATTGCTAGAATGCGAGCTTTAGAAACAGGGCGTTATTTACTGCGTTCGACCAATACAGGGATTTCAGCCATTATTAATCATCAAGGCCAAATCACCGCTCAAGCACCACAGTTTGAAGTGTATAACTTACGGGCGATGGCTCAGCCTTATCAAGGTGCAACACCTTATGTTCAATGGGGTGCAAAATGGGTTTTATGGCTAGTTTTTAGTTTATTGTTGGTGGGGATTTTTATTTATTATCAAATAGATGAAAAGCAGAAAACTTGAAGTTACGGGGCATACAGTCGTTGAAGAATCAGGAAAGAAAATGGATGTACCCCTGTTCTTTCCCACAAAAAGTTTATTTTTCTAAAACAACCATACCTACAGCCATATCCATATCGTGTGAAATACTGACGTGGATATTTTGCACTTCTAATTCAGCTAAAATTTGTTGGGCGCGACCACAGACTTTGATATACGGTGCGCCACTTTCTCGATTAAATACCTGAATATCATGAAAACCGACTTTATACATGCCTGTCCCAATGGCTTTCATAAACGCTTCTTTCACTGCAAAACGTCCCGCATAACGGGAAACAGGTAAGCGATAACGCTGACATAATGTAATTTCTTCATCCGTCAAAATGCGTTGTAAAAACTTATCGCCCAATTTGTCCACACTGTTTTGAATGCGGATTTGACTACTAATATCTACACCGATACCGACAATCATTGTTTTCTGTTAATTCCGTAAGGCTTTGATAATTTGTGTAACACTGAGTGTTGCGAGTCTCATGATTAAAACAGTTTATTGATTTTCATTGCGTTTTTCTTGTTGCTTCATAATTTCCTCCAATGGAATCATCAATAAAGGCAAAGAAGCATTACCAATCGCCAAACCGAACGCCAACATTTTAATCAACATGGCCGCAGTCACGCTCAAAGTAAAGAAGAAACCACCAAGTACACTAATTGCCGTAGGACTGACAGTTAAAACCAAAGAGGTAAATAAATTTTTAGATAAACGTTCTGATAAATCAAACAATTGTGGGAACTGCTCAATTTGACTGTCCATTAACATAATTTGGGCTTTATCGTGCATCACTGTTGAAATATTACGCACTGACGTTGAAATATAAGCCGCTTTCATTGCATCAATATCTCTTAAACCATCACCGACATAACATACTTTACGACCTTTTTGCTGTAATTCCTCTACAACATCAACTTTATCAGCTAGATTTGCATCATAAAAATAATCTTCAATCTCATAGCGTTGACTAATATGACGGGTTGTAGCTTGATCTTCTTCTGAAATCAATACCACTTGTTCCAAATGATCTAAAGTTTTGGTAAATTCTTCAGCCTGAATATTAAGCTGGGCTTCAAGCTCAATTGCACCAATCATTTTGCCGTTTAAAGCAATAAAGACAATGGCATAATTCGGTACTTCGCAGAAATCAATTAATTGATAAGCAGAACGAGACAATTTGATTTTTTCTTGCTTCATCGCAGCCAAGTTACCAATAACGAGTTCATTCTGTTGCCATTGAATCACTAACCCATGCCGTGTGTGATAAATAGCTTCTTCAATATCAGGAGCAGTTAAACCACGTTGCTGAATTGCCTCTTTAATAAATTGTATCGCTGGCGAGGTAATGCCCTGACCTGCTAAAGCAGCATAACCGAGGATTTCTTCTTGGCTATGACGGCCTTCGATAATAACTTTTTTAATATCAAGGAATTGAATAAAACTTACCATATCCACTACAACCGTATCCACATTACGCATATTTTCTAAAGCAATGCCTTCTTTAACCAGCATCCCTTTGTAATGGGCAATTTCAATAAAACTCAATGTACCTAATGGCGTTACGGCGCGTAAACGATTACCAAATTTCCCTGTTAATACCACTAATCCACGATAAGGGCCAACGGTGAGCACAGCCAAACCATATAAACTTAAAAATAACAATGCGATTTGGTCAGCCCATTTATCGCCACGTAATTGTGTATTTTGTACACGGCTTCGAGCATCTTGGCTGACCAATTCAGCAATTTGCATCAAAGTTCGGTCTTTGCCCACCCGTTCAGCCCTTACATGAATTGTGCCTTGTATCACTCGTGTACCTGCAACCACTTGCTGGCCGATTTCACGAATTAAAGGCTGTTCACGACCTGTGACCGCATGTTGGTCAACCACCGCTTCACCTTTTATCACAAAGCCATCAACCGCAATCACATCGCCACGATTGATAATCACTACATCGCCTTGACTGACATAAGCAGTTGGAATTTCTATTTCTAAACCTTGACGTAAAACCCAAATGGTTGGTGGTATATAGTTGAACGCACGGGTGAAGGTGTTTTTTGAATAGTCATTAATATTGGCAATCACACGGCTACCAAAATAATAAAACCAGAATGTTAAGGCCACTGCAAAAAATTGATTTAATGCCACGCCAGCCACAGTGAACAAACCAAGTAAGGCATCATTACCTAATTTGCCATGACCGAATAATAATTTTTCAGTCCGCTTAAACACAGGAATATTAAGATAGCTAATCACGCCAATATTGATAATGGTGGCAACAGGAAAAAACAGGCTGACAATAGACAAAGTCATGCTAGTTAGGCTTAAATTATAAAAACGGTCGGCTTCTTTTTGAGACAAATCCAGTGATTTTAAGTCTTGCTTAGATTCTTGCTGAATTGCCGCTGCTTCATTAATTGGGCGTGGCTTGGCCTTTTTGGATTGGACAAATTCATATACCCGATACCCAACATAAGTCCCTGTTAAAACGCCAACACTAATTAACATAATGCCCCCGAGCCTGCAGCTTGTTTAAGTCTATATTGTGTCATTTTACTTGATGTTTTTCAAAGAACATTTTTTATTTATTTCTATAAATTAAGTTCTAATCATGTTCGATTTAAATCCATTATTTAGTCTAATTCTGATAAATATTGCAAACATAGATTTATCCTGACAGCATTCTTAGGTAAAATAGCACAACAGAAATGGATTGACCGTACTATACTTGGTAATCAAAAAGTAGTAGCCATTTATAAACCATCACTAAAGCATAGGGATTTTACCTGCCTTGGACGATTTAGAGCACCGCAACAGTCTCCCTAAAGGCTTTCAATTAAATGAATACCGAATTGAATCTATTCTCGGTAAGCCGGGCGGCTTTGGCATTACATATTTAGCAACAGACACCAATTTAGAGCAGCATGTTGCAATTAAAGAATATTTACCTAGCGATTTTGCAATCCGCGAAGGCGTAAGCACTGTTTATGTCAAATCTAGCTCAGATGCTGAATCTTTCCACTGGGGTTTAAAGTGTTTTACTGACGAAGCAAGGGTTCTTGCCCGTTTTTCTCATCCCAATATTGTGAGCGTACTACGTTTCTTTCAAGAAAACGGCACAGCCTACATGGTGATGGAATATCAAGAAGGTGAGTGTTTAACCGAACGTCTAAAACGCGGCATTATTCCAGAAGAAGAATTATTATCCATTGTTCTACCTTTATTAGATGGCTTAGAACAAATTCATGAAGCGGGTTTTCTGCACCGTGATATTAAACCGAATAATATTTATATCCGCAAAGATAATACACCTGTATTGTTAGATTTTGGTTCAGCACGTTATGCGATTGGCCAAATCAGCCGCAGCGTCACTAGCATTGTCAGTCCGGGCTATGCGCCATTAGAACAGTATGATAATGAAGCAGAAGAGCAAGGCCCTTGGACAGATATTTATGCTTTAGGGGCTGTGATGTATTTTGCAGTGAGTGGGGAAGCCCCACCACCTGCCACCCGTCGGGTGATGAAAGACCCCATGCAAGCGGCAGCGAAAATTGGTAAAGGGCGTTATCGACGTAGTTTATTGAGTGCGATTGATTGGGCTTTAGAGCTTAATGAAGATCGGCGACCACGGACAGTTTCTCAATGGCGTGATCGTTTAATCGCAGAGCCGCCATTATCGGTACAAATGCCTGACCATTTACAAACATTGGGTATTACAAGGCCTTCACTTTGGGCACGGAGTTTATGTTCTTTTGCCGCCATTGGCAGTTTTGTTTTATTGTTACTGCTCGCGGGCTTAGGTATTGCTTTTACCAATCAAAATCAAGAACTCAAAAAGCAGGAGCACGCAGCACAAGTGGCCAAACGGCAATTAGTAGAAGAAACAGCGACACTAGGCCAGCTCAATATTGATTTGGAGAAAGAATTAGTTGAAGAACAAAAACGTTGGATGAATAATCAGCGGATTCTGAATAAGCTTAAGCACTTTGAGCCAGAAGTCGTTGGAGCATTGATTGATAAACAAAGTATTAGAGATAAATTAGGCTTGCCTCTGTATGTTGACATCATCAATATTTCTGCTAATGATAAAGATGGCGGCTTAGTTGTACGCGAGTTTCCTGGTTCGACTCATAAGCGTTTGGGTGTGATACCAACAAATACTGATTGTGTTTCTTATACTCGAAAATCACGTTTGCAAGATAGTTCGTGGTGGCTTTATTTAGAATACAATGACACGGTCAAAGGCTGGGTTAATTCAAATTATATTAAGCTAGACATTGATGGCATTTGTGATGAAGCGGCCATTCGTCGTGCAACAGAGCAACAGGCTGAGCAATAAGGTTTTTTATGAATATTCGCGTAACTGTTTTGTATGTATTACTGATTTTTATCATTATCATGTTAGCTAATTTTGGGATGTTACCTCCTATTTCACTTTTGCTGCTCAAACTCCCTTACAGTGACAAAATACTCCATTTTTTACTGATTGGTGGTCTTGCCTTTATGGTGAATTATTCGCTGAAATGTAGCGCGTGGCATATTGGAAACTGGCCAATTTTAAAAGGTAGTGTCTTTGTCGCTATCGTGATTACGCTAGAAGAATGTTCCCAGTATTTTCAAGTCAACCGCTCATTTGATTTGATTGATTTAGCTGCCAATTATGCGGGCATTATTGCATTTAGTTTTCTGTCTTTGGGCGTGAATTATTTTAGTAACAGAACGGAAGAGATGGCAATAGTCACTGATTCCGAATGATAAAATCAAAATATAGTCAATTCTATCTTGAGTGTTAGGACTACCAGTCCTGTATCATCTTAAAATAAAATGACTATACAAGACATACAGAATTTATTCTGCTTAAATAAAACACATTTTTAGATTCCTAATCAATACTAGAGTAGCTCAATTCACCACTTTTACGGTCAGCCTTTGAAATCATGTATGTTTTTTTAAATAGTGACTCATATCTAAGGTTTTTAAGCGAAGTAACACAACTATGACAGACTCATTTTATAAATATCACGTCTTTTTTTGTACTAACCAACGTGCAGAAGGTGAATCCTGTTGCCAAGATCATCATGCGTTGGAATTGCGTAATTATATGAAGCAACGAACAAAAGAGTTAAATTTAATTCGTCAAGGTGTGCGTGCAAATACCGCGGGCTGCTTAAATCGTTGTAAAAAAGGCCCTGTGTTAGTGATTTATCCTGAAGCAATTTGGTATACATTTAAAAACGAAGCGGATATTGATGAAATCATTTCAGAACATTTACAAAATGGCCGCATTGTTGAACGTTTAAGAGTGGAAAACTAATGCCAGCTTGTCAAGAACAAAAGCTTTTAATTCAAGGTGCTGTCGGCCAATTAGAAATTATGGTCAATTGCCCGAAAGATAATCCGCAGCCAGAACGTTACGCTATTGTATGTCATCCCAATCCAACCCATGGTGGTGCGATGACTAATAAAGTGGTGTACATGATTGGCAGCACACTGAATTCTATGGGTGTCGGTGTGGTGAAATTTAACTTTCGTGGTGTGGGCAAAAGCGAAGGCAGTTTTGACAATGGTGACGGGGAACGTGATGATTTACGCGCGGTGGCCAAATGGGTGCGAGATATTTATGCACCGACAGAATTATGGCTAGGCGGTTTTTCATTCGGTAGCTTTGTGTCATTGCGTACTCATCATGATTTAAATGTCAGCCGTTTATTACTAGTTGCTCCACCAGTTCAGCGCTTTGATTTTTCGGTGTCTGATGCACATGTGAGCGATGTACCAACCTTGGTGATTCAGGGCGGTCAAGATGAAGTGGTTTCACCTGAAGAAGTTAAGAAATGGATTGAAACCCAAACTCCTCGACCTAAATTAGTCTGGATGGAAGATTCAGGGCATTTTTTCCATGCTAAATTAAATGATTTACGTGAAGAAATTTTGCAACATTTTTAATACTAAGGAGAGGCTGCTCTGTTCTTAATCATAAAAGCTATTTTTATATCAGAACAGAGGTTTTCAACCTTTTAAATTTAAAAGTAAAAGACGGATTGCAATTCGATTAGACACTAATCAATAAGCTGAAAATCAATACCCTATCATCATCTTGTACCGTGTAATCCAATACAGTTTCAGAACTCAGATTGATACTTGGATTAACCACTTGTCCCGCATCCAATTGCTGAGAACTAAACCCATCCAATGGCAGTAACACATAATTAGCCCCTGACAAATTAATAGAAAAGCTGCCTTCTATGTTATAAATCACTTGCTCGATGCCAGAAACTGCATACAACAGCCCAATCAATATTTCGGGATATAAAACAGTAGGATAGATATTTTGAGTGCTACCATCATCATACACCACCCGACCTTCTCGAATTGCTCGTACCGTTTTATCATTACGCTGTGGCAATTGAATCCCTGCTCGCTGATTTCGACTAAAAGACTTTTGCACAATATAATCAAACATCACAAAACTACGGCGATAAGCTTGTGTATCTTCATCAAAATAGCGTAATAGTATTTCCCCATTTTTACCTATTTTAATAGAGCCTTGTTCACCAACCAATTGTTCTAAAGCCGTGAAATCTTTGGGAGCGGGTAACATAGAAAAGGCCTGTTTTTGGCTGGTCACAAACTCTAAACTATTATTATTGCCCAGATTCAAACCTATTTGTTCATGCTCCGCCTTTTGAATAATATGTCGTGCATCTGGAAACATTGCGTACTCAATATCAAGCCCGTTTTGTTGACCTTGAGCAGAAACAATACCGCCTTCATTCTGAAATAACTGTAAATATGAGAATTCATTTTGTGCCAACAATTCGTTTAAATCATCTAAAACACTATCATCAGCATCACTAGTGTCACCACCCAAAGCAAAATGGGTATTTAAATCAGGTACATCATAAGGTAGCTGTGTTTTATCAGAGATAGTCCTGTCTAAATGCAGCGCTTTAAAAGTTAAAGATGCCCCCGTAGGTGCAGACAATTTCCCTGTCACAGCATCAATTTGCCAATTTTCAGGTAACAAATATTCAACTTCTGTTGGTACAACTTGTTTTGCATCTAAGTTAGTTAAAATACTGGCGATAGTGCGTGAAGGAATGCGTTTAATTTCCCTTTTATCTAAGGTTTCTAAATGCTTTGCTCTGAACATCTGAATAATTGAAGGTGTAAAACCCGTCATACTTTGAGCATTTAAATAGCCTAAGAGTTCGACAGGTAATTGACTAAACTGCTCTGTTGTAATCCCACAAATTGCACTGGCCGTAAATTGAGCAAATTGCTTAGGCGAAATCACTTGAAATGTAGCAGCTGGGAATTTTTGCACATCTAAATCATTAAATGTTGAAAACGCTTCAGCAGGCAGAGTTTTAATAAGCGTGCTATCTAATTGCTCAATATCCAACTGAGACAAACCAAATTCATCTAACTTTTTACTGACTACCGTGACATTAAATATTTGTTCGGTGCTGAGATTATCCGCACCATGATTGGTTTCTTCCACCACAATAGCAATTCTAAATGTGCCCTCAGCAGCAGGCCGCCAAGAAAACAAGCCCGTTTGGCTATTAATATTGGCACTGGGTGGCGTATAACGCAATTTAAAGTGCAGGCTATCTTTTTCAACATCAATTACTTGTGGCTGTATCACTACAGCCTGTCCAAGTACAACCATTTCATTAGTAATAGGCAGTAATCGTGGCGCGGTGTTAATCGCATAACTGAAACTTGAACAGAAGAATAAACATAGACTGATTATTTGCAGCAATGCTTTAGTTGAGTAGTGCATTGGGTATACCTTTTGGAAACTTAACTATTACGCTTATTTATAGCACTTTTAAGCTCGAAAATCGCCCTGAAATAGACTATTGGCATGATGCCATCATACTTTGAATGCAAATTGGACGCTAAAAATAGAGTTCAATGGATTTATTCAAAAAATAGGGATATGTCAGGCTAAAGACCAAAAAATCATGGTTTTATTTGTACATTAATCCACATTGAAAATAGTGTTTTTTTGTAGTGCAACTTATACTTAGCTGCTCTAACCTAGTGCAATACTCAGATATTTGAAAAGTAAAAATTGATATAAATCAAGGCTTAACAAATTGGTCTGGTTTATGCTCTCCCCCCGAAAGTGTCATCAAAATTCCTATCTTTAGGAGAAGTTTCCTGTGAAGAAAAAGCTCGTGTGCATCGGCAACGGTATGGCAGGTATGCGTACCATTGAAGAAATTCTTAAACTTGAACCAGATATGTATGAAATCAGCGTATTTGGTGAAGAGCCGCATGAAAATTACAATCGTATTTTACTTTCTCCTGTGCTTGCTGGCGAAAAAACCATTGACGATATTATTTTAAATAGCGCGGAATGGTATACAGAAAATAACATCACCTTATATAAAAGCGAAAAAATCGTTGAAATCGATCGAGTACGTAATCAAGTCAAAAGCGATAAAGGCACTGTACTTGAATACGACCGTTTATTGATTGCCACGGGTTCAACTGCGTTTATTATTCCTGTTCCGGGACATCAACTTGAAGGCGTGATTGGCTTTAGAGACATTAAAGATGTCAATACCATGTTAACCGCTGCCAAAACTGGTAAAAATGCGGTGGTCATCGGTGGTGGTTTGCTCGGTTTAGAAGCAGCGAATGGCTTACGCAAACAAGGTATGACCGTCACTGTAGTGCATTTGCTTGATTCTTTGATGGAACGCCAACTGGATAAAAGTGCTTCTAGCTTATTAAAAGGCTCGCTGGAAGACACAGGGCTAAATTTCAAAATGGAAGCCCAAACTGAGACAATCTTAGGTGAAAATGGCAAAGTCAGCGCGGTGAAATTTAAAGATGGTTCAAGCGTTGATGCGGATTTAGTGGTGATGGCGGTAGGAATTCGACCTAACATCAATTTAGCCCAGCAAGCAGGTTTACAATGTGAACGTGGGATTTTAGTTGATGATACTTTGCAAACGTATGATCCTAAAATTTATTCAATCGGCGAATGTGTACAGCATCGTGGTCAAGTTTACGGTTTAGTCGCGCCCTTATTTGAACAAGCAAAAGTCTGTGCCAATCATCTAGTCGGTTTAGGCTATTCACGTTATGAAGGTTCGGTGACT
>JADGDW010000118.1 GCA_016744725.1 Candidatus Albibeggiatoa sp. nov. BB20
TTTCTATACCTGATAATTCTTTTAAGGTCATCAAAAATTGGTCAAATGCGTCCATTGTTATCAAAGTTTTAAATCGATAATCAGGCACGGTGGTTTTTGCATGCAGCATGTCAGCCGCTTTGTCCATCGATGCCCCAATCACAATTGTCGCTGCCGCTAGGCCAAGTGTTTCAAATTCAGATACGGCTAAACCACCAATAGTTAAGGGATTTAAACGCTCTTCGGTCAAATGTCCATCCATCGAATCAGCCAAATCAGGAATCATCACAGGGCGTAAATCAAAGGCTTCAATGGTTTCTTTTAGCACTTCAACATCACTAGGGGTTAACGATGGGCTGACTAATACATTCACTTGACGCTGACGTTGTGCCACTTTAGGCGCATCAGCAGTATTGGGTACAAGTTCCTCAATCATGGCTTGAATCGCTAAACCGTAACCTGTTTCTAAACAACCTTTATAATCTGGGGTGTTGACGGGAACAACTGCAATGTGATTAAACTGGGGATATTTTTGGCGAAAGTCACGCACCGTGCGTTTAATGTCTGTGCCTTCGGTTTCGGCTAAACCCGTGGTAATCAAGCCAATCATGGCAGGTTTATTTTTTTCAGCAATGACTTTTAAGCCTTCCATCACATTGTCGTCGGGGTTCATAATCGTGCCGACTTGGTCTAGTGCGGTGGTTTGCAAGGGAATCGGTTCACGGAAATGGCGTACAAAAAACACTTTGCCAAAAGCAGTACAGCCTTGTGAACCGTGCAACATCGGCATGGTGTGGAACATACCTAAAAAGGCGAGGGCTGCACCCATCGGTTGACTGGCTTTTAATGGGCTGACAGATAGGGCTTTACTGCGTTTGACTATCATGATTGTTCCTTATAAATCCATGCAAGAGTAATCTGACTCCTAAACTCTGTTTGGGAGTACTGCCTAGAAGTTCTGCTTCTCGCAAAGCGGAGCTTTGCTAACAGGCATTCCCAAATAGAATTTGGGAGCGAGTAAACGAGATTATTTACATGCTAGAATTAATTATAAACAGGCGCAAAAGCTTCTTCTGGATTTTCAACAGGGCCGTTTTCACTCCAATAAGGTGACATTTTGCGTAAGTTCGCCACAATCACAGGCATCACTTCAATGACCTTTTCAATTTCCGCTAAAGTATTGTAACGCGATAATGAAAACCGTACCGAACCATGCGCTGCCGTATAAGGAATGCTCATTGCACGCATCACATGAGACGGCTCTAATGAACCTGAAGTACATGCCGAACCACTGGATGCCGCAATCCCCATTTTGTTAATCATCAATAAGATAGATTCGCCTTCGATATACTCAAACGCAATATTACAGGTATTTGGTAGACGATTATCAGGATCACCCGTCACAAAACAATGGGTAATTTTTTCTAAAATGCCTTTTTCCAAATGGTCGCGTAAACTTTTCACAAATGTGTTTTCATGCTCAATATGTTCTAACGCCAATTCTGCTGCTTTGCCTAAACCGACGATTGATGCAGTATTTTCCGTACCTGCACGACGACCACGCTCTTGATGACCACCACGCAATAATGGACGAAAGCGCGTACCACGACGCAAATACAATACGCCAACCCCTTTAGGAGCATGTAATTTATGCCCAGAAATCGACAATATATCAATTTTAGTGGCTTTCAAATCTATAGGAATTTTACCCACAGCTTGTACCGCATCGGTATGAAACATCACGCCTTTTTCATGCGCCATTTCTGCCATTTTTTCCACTGGGAAAATCGTACCTGTTTCATTATTCGCCCACATCACCGATACAATCGCCGTGCGTGAATCAAGCAATTCTTCATATTCTTCTAAATCCAAACGGCCTTTTTCATCTACGTGTAACTGATGGACTTTGTAACCTTCTTTTTTCAAATACTCACATAAAGTCAAAATCGCAGGATGTTCCACATTAGTCGTAATGATTTTTTTGCGATCGGGTTGGGCTTTCAAGGCAGAAAGAATCGCGGTTGAATCAGATTCTGTACCACATGAAGTAAATACAATTTCCGAATCATGTTCAGCACCGATAAGCTGTTGAATTTGCTTACGAGCTTGTTTAATCGCCCGTCCAACTTTATCGCCAAAACTGTGCATGGATGACGGGTTGCCAAATTGCTCACTAAAATACGGCAACATTTCATCAACCACTTTGGGGTCAACCATCGTCGTTGCATTGTTATCTAAGTAAATGCCGTTACTCATGATGCTGCTCCTGCTGCTTGTGGACGCATAGAAGCTGGCACAACTTTGATAAATTCGCCGAGAGCTTCCATTAATTGTTGTTGTACACCTGCTAAAGTTTGGGTTTCTAATTGGCAACCTTTGCACGCGCCTAACATGTTGACGTAAATCGTACGTCCATCAATGTCAACTAATTCAATGTCACCATGGTCACGTTGTAACTGTGGGCGAATCGCTTCAATGGTGGTCTCGATTTTCTTCATGCGTTGGAAGCTGGTCATTGCATACGGTTTTGGCGGGGTAACAGCTTGAGAAGGCTCGCTAAAGTCAATGCTTTCACCTTTTTCAGTCCAGACTTGGGTGATGATTTCTTCAATGCCTTCATGACAAGAAGAACAACCACCGCCTGCTTTGGTATAGTTAGTAACTTCTTCAACTGAGCGTAAATCATTAGCACGCACGGTTTCTTCAATCATCACTGCATCAATCGCAAAACATTTACAAATTAATGCGCCTTCCTCATGGTCATCTTTCCATTCTTCACCACGGAAATTCGCGACTGCGGCTTGTAATGCTTCACGTCCCATGACCGAGCAGTGCATTTTTTCTGGCGGCATTCCATCAAGAAAATCTGCAATATCTTGGTTAGAGACGGTTAAGGCTTGATCTACTGTTTTACCTTTGATGATTTCAGTTAACGCAGAAGAAGAGGCAATGGCAGAACCACAGCCAAAAGTTTGGAAACCTGCTTGTTCAATGACTTCAGTTTCAGGATTGACTTTTAAAGTTAAGCGCAGTGCATCACCGCAAGAAATTGAACCTACATCGCCAACCGCATTTGCATCTTCAATTGCACCTGCATTGCGTGGCTCAAAGAAGTGTTCTTTTAACGTATCTGAATAATCCCACATGACTCAACCCTTTTATTAATTAACTGTAATCATATCGACGGAGTGATAACATTGATTAATTGACTATTGAGCAAGGCTTATGCCACGGGATTAGTTATTGTTTTTTATGTGTTTTATAGATTTATTGTGTGATTACTAACAAAGGATAATTTGTACGGTGTTGATGTTTTGTAGTAAAACTTACATTGAATAGAGAGGATATTTTGCAAAAGCATTGTATGCCATGTAGTATGATTTATTTGCAGGAATATAACAGTTATTTTGAAACGGACAACCTCTTTTTGAAAGAGTTTTTATATCTAAAACAACATTGAGGAGTGCAAATTTGTAAAACGCATTTTGCACTCCTGTACTGCAATGACTAGGCTTGTCTTTTTAGTAAGTAATTTAAAATGATCGGTGTTAACAAGGTTGTCAAAATAACCATGATAATGATGACTGAGAACATTTCATCAGACACAACACCTAATTGCTTACCAATCATAGCGAAAATCAAACCGACTTCACCACGCGGTGCCATACCCCAGCCAATAATCCATTTATTGACACCAGCACCTGCGACTAAACCCGCAACAATTTTACCTGCAAATGCCACAGCGGTAATTGCCAAAGCGACAGTTATAATGGTGGGATCAGCTAAAGTCGCTAAGTTCACTTGCATCCCTGTCATCACAAAAAACAGCGGTATAAAAAAATAACCTAACGGTGCAATCAATTCTTCAATATGATGCGAACCATGTTTTTCGACAATGGCATTGACTTTGTTTCTAGCTTCATGGATTTTTTGTTTAGCAGACTCATCTAAATCTTTATCTAACTCTCTATCCATAATGATATTTTTTATTTCTTGCGTTGCTTCTGGGTCATCAAATTCATCAAAATGGAAAGGTTCTAAAACTAAACCTGCTGCAAAAGCACCAACGATTGGTGCTAAACCGACTAAATGCGCTAAATAAGCTAAAACCAAGCAAAAACTAATCGCCAAGGTAAACTGCATTCCATGGCCTGCATGAATACGTGGTAAATGTGCCCCTGCTATCTTTGCGATAAACTGACCAATAAATAATGAACCCACTAGAAAAATCAAGGCTTTAAACGTAATCAAACCGATGGATGCCAAATCAACTGCGCCTGTGGTCACAATCGCAGACACCACAGCTAAAATGATTAAGCCAATCACATCATCGATGACAGCCGCACCCAATACAATTTGAGCTTCTGGGGTTTGTAGCTTATTTAAATCTTTAAATACACGACCTGTAATACCGACTGAAGTTGCAGTCAATGTCGCACCTAAAAATAAATAGGCATTGCTGGATAGTCCGGGCATTAACCAAGGGCCAACGACATAAGTTCCTAATATAAAGGGAGCTGCAACACCTACAATAGCCACCATAAAGGCTCTAACACCTACTTTTTGCATTTCTTCAATTTTGGATTCTAAGCCAATTTGAAATAATAGAATCACGACACCTAATTCAGCTAAAAACTTAATTAATTCATCGTGTTTAACATCTTCTAAACCATGAAAACCCAGTAATACTAAATTACCAAGTAAGACACCTACAACTAATTCACCTAAAACAGCGGGTTGTCCCCATTTCTCAACAAGGCTGGAAAATTTAGCAATAAATAAGAAGACGGCAATCCAAAGGAAGTTTATTGCGCTTTCGCCACCGCTACTTGCGAAACTAAGAGTGGGTATGAGTAATAATGCAACGAACAGCCAAGGCGGCATTGTGGCTCGATTTTGCTTTAAAAACGACATTCAATTATCCTTAAACATGTACACTTAGTATGGGAATAACCCCAATGACCATTATAACCAATTTCCCATTAAAATAAACGGTGCCCAATAGTAGGGCTTTGCATAATAGTAAGGATAGTCTGATGGATTTTCTTGATTAAATTGTCCTGCTTGAATAAACGCTTGTTGCACTTGCTGCATTGCTTGGGCTTTATTAATGTTTTCCTGCACATATAATTGATAAAAATGTTGCATAAATTGGCCTGTACTTTCATCATTGACTGGCCATAATGTTGCAATTACTCCTTTTGCACCTTGATTTTGCGCCAATGCCCCAAAACCCTCTATTTCCCTTCCATTCGCCAAGTTGCCGACTGCGGTATCACAAGCCGATAGAGTCAATAAATCTAAATTATCAAAACGGTATTTTTGTCTTATTTTATCTAAAGTTAATTTTTCGCCATTGCCCAGTAATAAATAAGAATCTTTTTGAGTTCCGGGAGTAAATACAAAATGACTGGCAATGTGCATCAATGGATATTCTTTAGTCAAGACCGATTGAAAGGTTTTCTCTGAAAAATCTTGATTTAAAAACAATTGTCCTTTGATAATCCCAGTATCATCTTGTTTATCTTCTTGGATAATATTATCTAATTCAGTGATTACGGTTGGTAATGGGTTAAAATCCAATACCGCATCACTCAGACCTAAGCCCACAATTTTCCAATGTCGAATTGGCTTAGATTGTAATTTTGTGCGTGAGGCTTCGTTATAAGAGACTAAGGCATATTTTTCTACTAAATATTGTTTTCCATCGAACAACGCTGCAACCGAGACATAATTTAACGTGGCATCCAATGACAGCATTAAAATTTTCGCATTGGCTTGTTCTAAATCTTTCTCTATAGGTTTGATAATATACTGATATAGCTCATGTGCTTCAATAAGTGGGGTTTTTAAAGGGTCTTGTAATAGTTTATGAAAATCCAAAATTTTACGATTCAAATCGGTTTTACTAATGTTGGCTTCACGTGCTACTTGATTATCATTGGTTGTTAATATAATTCGTAGCTTTTCATCCGTCATCAAATAATGCAACAACACAGCCCCTTGGCCTAAGCTGCTTAATACTGTTTGTAATTTTTGGAGTTGTTCTAGATTTTCTTTTCCTACATCAGCCACATTGACTTTACTACTCTCAATGCGCAATTCGGATAAATAGAGTTGAAAGTCTTTTTCAGTTTGTACTAGTTTTTGTTTCAGATTTTGATATTCCAATTTTTCAGCATCAGTTGGATGTTCTATTTGTTCTAAAGCTTCTAATCGTTGCCGAATCTCTAAAAAGATTTGTTTCACTTCAAGATATTTTTGAGCCCATTGTTTTTCTGCTGGGTTGTATAAAGCTTGGGTGGTGCGAATATCTGCTGCTGCACTATCACGCTCAACAAAATCAAAATATTGTTCTTCTTTGAACATGGTTAAGACTTGTTGTGCTTCAACCAAGCGGCCTTGTTTCATTAGCAGATCAGCCAGTTTGGCGTACACATCTGATTTACTTTTAATAAAAGATGAGCGTAATGCTTCATCCATGGTACTGATTGAAATACGCAAATTTTGTAATGTATTGACCGATTGTTTACGCCAAAAAATTGCCGCAGTAATATAATCTTGACGGGCTAATAAATCACTCAAATTACTTTGCACTAACCACAGTAATTCCAATTGTTGGTTATACATGGCAATTTGCAAGGCGCGTAAATATAGGGATTCAGCTTGAGCATAATTTTTAGAGCGTTCATATAGCACTGCTAAATTATTCAAACTATTGGCAACTCGAGGGTGTTCAAGGCCTAAACTTTGTTCGCGGATTGATAAAGCATGTTCTTGAAATTCAGCGGCTTTCTTATCAAAACCTTGCTGACGATATAGAGCGGCTAGATTATTCAATGTTGTGGCAACAATCGGATGATTTGCCCCATAGTGCTGTTCCCAAATCGCTAAGGCTTGGGCATAAAGTATTTCTGCTTTATCTGAATTTTGTTGATATTGATACATTAACGCCATTGCATTCAATGTATTAGCAACGCGATAATGATTTTCCCCATAGTGTTTTTTTCGTATTTCTAGGGCTTTATTATAAAGTGGTTCTGCTTGCTCATAACTGCCTAAATAAGTATAGAGTAACGCTAAGTTATTTTGGCTGGTGGCAATATTGGGATGGTTTTCAGGGAGATTTTTTTCACGAATGTCTAAGGCACGTAAAAATAGAGGCTCAGCCTTCGCGTATTCCGCTTTGTTGTTATACAACAAACCTAAATTGTTTAAACTGGTCGCATTTTCTAAATTGTCTTTACCAAATGCTTTTTGTTTAATATCGAGTGATTGAACCAACAATGGCTCAGCTTGAGCAAATAATTCTTGGGCATTATAGACTTGAGCAAGCTCATTTAAACTATAGGCTACATATTCATGGGCATCGCCATAAAGCTTTTTTCGCTCAGTAAGGGCATGTTTTAAAGCTGTTTCAGCATCAGTATAATTACCTTGTGACAGGTAGATATTGCCTAAATTATTAAGCGAGGCTGCCAGTATTTCACCAGCACAGAATTGAACATTTTGTTTATAGAGTTCAATAGCCTGTTGTGAATCTGCCTCTGAGGCTTGAGTATTGCGTCGCTCACAGTCATCAGCTGCGTTACTGGCAATAGCAAATAGCCATAAAATAGCAAATAGTGGATAGCGCATCATGGTCTAGCTACCTTCAATAGAATGAGTTGTCTTATCCCAAGCACATTTTGGTGAACGGCAAGGGTAATGCCTTTCACGCAGAATAGCAATAAACTGAATCGAAATTCAATTATTTTGCTTAAGGCTTTATCTGCTGAATCACTTTATAATTAAGCTTATTAACTGATTTAAAGCAAAACAATAAAAGCTTAACAAGTTGATTTTAAAATTATTAAACCTTGATCTATCAGATACCGATATTAATAGATGTATCGGCTTAAAATACCCCATTTTTTCTCACTCAATTTTACAGTACAACCGAAAAACACTATTTTTAGTTTAAATTAGAACATTTTAGATTTTTAAAAAAAGCACAGGAATGCAAAATACGCAGTTTAGAATAAACGCCTGATGTGGAATTAAAATAAGTTTTATAAAACAGACAATTATAAGCACTACTTCTGAAGAGTTGACATGCCTGTTTATAGAAATATCAACCACTTATAAATTAATTCCACATCAACCATAATAAATAAAATCACATTCCCATCCATTTAATCCAAAGTAATGAATGCTTACTTCAAATATTGTTTATCTTTTTCATTAATTTTTAAACGCACTTGCTGTTGCCATTGCTTGAAGCCAAAACGTCGAGATATTAAGTCAGCTAACCATAAACTGAAAGAATAACGTTTAATTCTAAACAAAGTATTGCGAATTCGGTTATCCATTTGCATTTTGAATTTTAAGCTTGCACTGTCTGCCAAAACAGGGTAGTCACTGAGAGGATAACCACGCTCTTTTAACATCTCGGCAACGCGACATTCGGCCAATTGCAATTCTTTTTGTGGTAATTTGCGCCAACGTTCCAATATTTTTGGGTCGGGGACACTGTAAGTGGTTTTATCGGCATAACTAAACATTATTTTATCAAATGGCACATGAGCAAAGTCACAAACTTGTTTTAACACCGATTCTGAATCTTTAATCAAATCTTCATAATGAATCGATAATTGATGTTCAGGCGGTAATTTCTGAGCCATTTGCTTCCAAATTAACTCTGCTTCAATCCATCGCTCTATGCCCATGTACATATTGCCTGCCCAACCCATTTGTATCGTTGAACGAGCCACATCGCGACCATCTCGAATTAAATGAATAAATTTTGCTTGAGGCCAGATTGTTAACAAATGTTGAAATTGATGGTGCACTGTTGCGCCAACGAGCGGCTTATCATCACGCGCTTGCTTTTGTTGTAAAAAACTATCGACCAATACGGGATAATCTAAATTAGGATCAATTTCAAGTTGAGCTCCCAGAAATATACGGTGATAGGCCAGATAATCATAATAGTGTTGAATATCTGGATAATTACCTTGCGCATCAATTTGGTCTACTGCGAATTCAAATTCATACAAAAAAGCAATTTTAGGGTGATGGTCAAGCATTAAACGCAATAGAGTCGTCCCAGAGCGTTCTGCACCAACAAGGAATATAGGCTGATTGATTTGCATCGTCATATCTAAAAATATCACTGATTAGTTAATTAGGGTATAATAAGAATTGCCTAACTGTCAAAGTATTAGGTTGATTAAAAAACTTCTCATATTTTAAAACAATGAAAGCTCATGGCTAAAACATTTGTTGTGTTAGGGAATGCCCGTAGCGGTACAACCTTAGCCACAGGTATTCTAAAAGCATTAGGCGTTGCAATGGATGCGGATTATGGAAAGCCAGGAATCCATGCGCCCAAAGGCTTTTATGAAAGTTTAGATGCTCACATAATTAATACTAAAATCTTCCATCTTGCTGCCCGAGAAGCAGTGATTGAAGGCATTGATGCCCATTGGTCGCCTCCAGAACATCATGACATTTTAGCTCAAAAGCCTTTTATTGAACAAGATATTATTGATTTTGTTCAAAATTTTTCTTCAGAATATGAGCTGTGGGGTTTTAAAAATCCCAAAACCAGTTTAACCATTGATTTATTTTTACCATATTTAAAAAATCCACATTTTATTATCACACAACGCAATCCATTGACCAATGCTATTGCTTGTCACAAAATTTTTCGATTACCATTTGATTATACATATAAAGTGGTAAATTATTATAATTACCGTATCGCTGAATTTTATATGCAGCATGATTATCCCACCATTTTTTTAAACTTTGAAGAAATTCGCGCTAATCCTATGCAAATGGCTGAAAAATTAGCTGAATTTGTGGGGGTTGAGTTTGATGCTGAGAAACGTGAACGTATCGAAGAATTTATTGTGGGTGAGAGTAAAAAGCGAGAATTATACTGGCAAGATGAAAATCGCGCCGCATCATCATTAAAAATTCCAGAAATTTCCTATCCCAGTCATCATTTGATTCGTCCGATGGCACCTGATATGAATGTATACACAAAATTTAAAAGATGGGTTAAGCAATTCACAGTGCTTAATAAGTAAGGAGTCATTATGTTCATTAGTCGTTTGAGTGTTTTATTGGTTTTGTTATGGGTTAGTGCTTGTACTTTAAATCCCTATGCAAACTCAGGCTCACAACCAGATAATGCAGATCATTTTAAGCAATCTATTATCATCAATGATGAAGGAAATGTGGTTACGTTTTCAACGGTGTATGGGTATCAAAAACGTCAAGGTTCAGTGGTATGGGATGATAATTTTTTCCGTGGTTTCATCGATAAACGTACAGGTGAAAAAAGTTTTCAAATTTATAATGTAGTGTATTACAGTGGCAATGGGCGTGGTGATTGGCGGCATTATAAGCAAGCAAATTACACTGTGCCAAACGGACAAAAAATGGCTAATACACAAACTTTAAGACAGCTTGAAGATTGTAGTGCGCTAAGTTTATACGGAAAATGTGTATATAGTGAACATGTTGTATTCAATGTTAATGAACAGCTACTGAACACTATTGCTCAGAAAGATACTGATTCTGCACAATGGATGTATCATTTAGTGCCTCAGCGTGGTGAGCAGTATCCTGATGGTTTATTTTCTATAGAAGCGGCTGGCTTATTAAGCAAAATGGCTGAATATCGAATAGAAACCCATACCAGTACTTTGTCTCTTCCTCGTAATAACCGTCATCCTGCCGTAGTTGCAGTTTCTATTGATGTGCCTCAGTCCCAATTACCACCACCGCGTGATATTCCTAGCGGATGGTCAGTATTTTAAATATTGTGCAGACTATGTATGATTGTCCAATAAGAATGCAATCAATGCCGACGCTGCCAAAAACTGGCACTTGCCCAACGAGTTTCACGCTGATAGTAATATTGGCGTTCAGTTAAATAATGTTGTAAAGCATTCTGTAAATTTTTTGCATAATCAGGAAGTGCTTGTTGATCTCCATCTAAAAAATTAATTAATACTTCAGCCCCCGAAATTCCATCCGCCATTGCACAGTGGATACCCGATGAGGTGAGCGGATCAAGACCAATTGCCGCATCACCAACCGCTAGCCACCCAGCACCCGCAACCTGATTTAAGTAACCAGAATGTGCAGGATAAGCCATGACAGATGTTGCTATTTGATAAGGGGTTTTGAGTTGTTTCTTAACTTCTTGTGTTTGATTAAGTAGCTCTAAATATTTATCGATATTGGTTAAATCTGACTCTCGTACAATATCGGCATCAGTCATTAAGGTAATCACAATCTGTCCATTTGGAATCACTGCGGCATACCACCAACCTTGTTCACAAGCTTCAACCAATGACATGGAATGTAAACTCTCATCATCGCTAGGTTTTGCCACGATAGCCAAAGCGGTTAATTCGTCTAAACGTTTACGTTGTGCACCTATTTTTTTTGCTAGCACCGAAGCACGCCCGCTGGCATCAATTAAAGTTCGAGCTTCTAGTAAATATTGCTTTTCTTCAAATTGAATTTTTAGACCCCATGTCTTACTTGGTAACAAGCCTAAGTCTTTTAATTGTGCGGGACGCAGTATTGTGACACCTTGTTGTTGTGCTTCTTGACGTAACCAATTATCAAATGCAGCGCGGTCTAAATGCCAGCCGTGTCCTACGCCTTTAAATAAAAAATCTTGTTCTTCGACATTGGGACTACCCCATACCGCACGATTGCCATGACAAGGCAGATGCCCCAATTTTTCTAATTCAGGCTCTAAATTCAAACGGGGCAAAATGGCACGTAAACTGGGTGTACCTGATTCACCAATTTTATATTCTTGCTGTTTGGGTTGAGCATCAAGCATAACCACTTGTTTTCCTGCTTGTGCTAGTCTCATGGCTGCCGCACAACCTGCAGGCCCTGCTCCAATAATTAAACTATCAACACAGTGCGGATTATTCATAATCAATGTCTCAAAGCTTACTCAACATGAGTAAGTATATCGAGTAAGCTTAAGGAAATATTACTGTTTAATCATTATTGATGACAGGGACCAGAACACATAGGGTCTTCGTCACTGATTAAGCGCGGTTTGATCCGAGCTACTTCTAAGAACAAGGGTTGTTCCTCTGATTCAGACATATTGTAAATAAAGCCTAAATCTTTCCACTCGTTGACCATGCCTAAATTTTCTGAAAAAATCAGATAATCATTTGCTGTCATATCAAAATCAGTACCAACCCAAGGTACTTGTTTAATATCACCATCACAGAGCAAATCACGTACAGGTTTCTCTACATCGATAGTGCTAACATCTTCAGCAGCATAAACATATAAAGGACGTTGCGGTGGCCACCACCATATAGTCCGACCATCAATAGGTTGGCTAGAGCATAAATTAAAGTCGGCTTGCCAAGGTTGCGCCATAAATTTGGTGACATCACCCGGTTCAAGACCATCTTCCAATGGCTTCCAATCTAAGCTTAATGGGTAAGTCACATCTTGTTTGACTCGAATACGGAATGCTGATTGATAAATTTCTGCAAGACGAGAAACCCAAGTCATTTCAATACCGGGAGAAAATGCCCCACCAACACAATTTTCTAATACAGCTTGGCTTAAGACATCACCACTTCCTTGAGTGGGTGCATTCCCATTACCAGAAGTAAATTCACCTGTTGCCCATTGGCTTAGCATAAAGTATTGGGTATCTGTTAGACGTAAATATCTTGAAATTTGACTATCTGAATCAATCGAGGCATCACCTGCTAAATAAGGCATCATGGTTCGTCCATTACTGCTATTGACCAACACATTTTCAGTAGCAGGCGCACGAAGGTAATCAAAAATACGTTGACGTAAACCATTGAAAGCCACGCCTGCTTGAGCCAATTGCTCATAGTTTAATTTGTGAGGCTTAGGTGGAATTGCAACGACCCATGGGTAACCTTCTCCACGCTTGAGTATAGGTAAAATGTGGGTTTCAAAGTGTGGTTGAAAGCTTTCTTGCCATACACCGTCTTGATAAAGATCAGGTGCAAAGCCCATTTTCTGTACCATCGTGTCAAAAATAGTGTCATATAAGCTAACTAAATTTTGAATTTGGGGCGCATAAGATGGTGGTGCAACTAATACCCAAGCAGCCTCTACCTCTATTGGATCACCTCCACTAGTTAAGGTAATAGTTGCAGTAACAGGACCATCTGAAGTGTCATCAAACCAGCCATCATTATTTGCAAAGCTTGGCAATTCTTGTGTATCTGCTGTTGTACCTGAATTTCCTAAGCCACCTAAGACTAATAAGCGTCCTTCATCATCAGTCACCAATCTACCTAACGTATCAATTGTAAAAGGTTGTATATCTGTGGGTGGAAAATTACTTGCTCCAACAGGTGAAGATTCTCTATCAAATTCACTGCTAGCATTTGCCCCTGTGACTGTTCTTGAACCTGGATCAATAATAAGCAATTCACGATCAGCTTGTGTTGTCACATTAGCATCACGCAAAGCATGATTAGGTGCATAGTTTGGGTTATTGCTTGGGTTGGTTTTAAATTCATACCAAGAGGACTTTTTATTTGCTAAATGCACTGTCCATTCGATAGAAGAAATATCTCCATCAGCCAAACTAATCGGGGTTTGAGTGCCGTCATCTTGACAAGCATAAATTTGAAACCGTGCCGCTTGACGTTTCATTTTCCCCTCGTCATCGCGGAAATCGGTATGCTCAAAGTCAGCACCTGATGTATTGATGGGCAGTCCTTTTGCAGCTTCTGGGGCAATATAGTACTCATTACTATTACCCAAACGTGCAATACCAACTGCAGGAAAAATCTTATAAATTGTTGTGTCAGCCATGATACTCACCAAAATATTCTAAGTAAAAAATTAAAGTGTGATGTGTCGTTTTGTAAATAATGCTTGGACTTGTTGTCCTGCACCTTTGACACTTTCTAATGTCTCGACCAGTTTCAGAAATAGTGCAGCTTTACTTGCATTTGGTGCTTTTTTCACATTTTTCTGGCATTTCTCAATTAAGCATGGGAGATTGTTGTCCATGGCTGTTTTTAACAAAGCATTATCAAGATAAAGCCAAGTAGGTGCTCCATTTGGCCCTACATTAGAATCACCATCTGACCAAAGAGGGATTTGCATCATCGCTTTAGCAAGATCAGGTAATACCTTGTGCATAATGGGTATCGCAGCTTGAAAGTAAATATTTTGGGCTGTTTGTCCTTGCTTGAATGAATTTTCAAGTACATGCAATAAAATGGTGTAGAAAATATTAAAGATTTGATTCAAATCAGCGAGGATAGGATTTTGCTGGTCGTAAAAATCTGCTTGACTGGGTGCAGAAATAATAGGGTGAGTATCAGGTAACAGAGATTCACCATCAGCAATTTTTTTAAACTTAAAGTAATGCGAACGCTCTAACGGTAAGCCAATCACAGGGCCATATTCTCCATCAATACGATCAACATAACCATTGTATAAACCCCAAGGTTCTTGAGCTACCAGTGTTTTACCAGGTTCTACTGCACCTTCACCTTGTTGCATGATTTGTTCGATAGCACAGCCTGCGCTATTTAAGTTAGTTACATTAACGATACGCCCAGCACCATTGCCAATATTTAAATTTAGATATTGTGTGTAACCCGGTGTATTACCATAGATATCACTTCCTAACTCTACGAAACCATTATAAATCGCCTTGTAAAATTGCCCAATAGTTTGGAAATTTTCACCTTGGGCTGGCGCACTGTATGGAGCAGGCTTTTCAATCTTCATAAAAACATTTTTGTAAACGCTCTTGGTCGCACGGCTTGGATTGATATAAGGCGTGTTACTTTCATCAGCATTCGGAATAAAGGTTGGATACACAGGCGCATCTACGCCAGTCAGTTTAGGTATGCCACCGATAGAAATCAGCATATTTGCCGCTTGATAGACATGAAACATCTCTTCTAAAGCTACACTTTGAGTAAGCTGGTAAGCGGATGAGCTTGCATCCTTCATTGAGTACATGGCGGTAAGGTAAGGGGGAATGGTCGCAAATTCTAATGTCACTGCATTTTGTAAGTATTCGCGTAACTCCTCAATAGTAGCAATCGGTTGATATATTTTTTGGGTAAAAAAGCGTTCAAGCTTACTACGTTGAGATGTTTCTCGTATAGACATGCTTATCTCCTCCTGTTGTTATGTTTGATAGTATTAATCAATATTAATT
>JADGDW010000119.1 GCA_016744725.1 Candidatus Albibeggiatoa sp. nov. BB20
GTATATGAGTAGTAAAGTTTTTAAAGATAATGTATTTCCTCGGCATGTATCAGATTTGATGAATTTGATGCACATGGTTGTGTTCAGTGGCACTGATGGTGAGGAAAAATGGGATACATACTTACCATTTGAGCAAAAAGAATGCGTGGCGTTGGGTTTGGCTTTGTATTACCAGTGCGATCATTGTATTGAACATCATTCTAAAGCATTGTGCAAAATAGGTAAGGTTGAAGAAGATGTATTGTCTAAAAACATGAATTCCATCATCTTATTTTTGCGTACTGACACCTCACGTATTACCAGTTCTGAAAAGACTCGCTGGATGCAGGCATGGCAAGAATTCTCAGTCAAAATAGCCATGAACCGTGATAAAGCAACACCTTACCTGATTGGCTTGGCGATTGGTATGGCACGCGATGATGATTTTTTGATTCGGTTTTGTGGTGGTGAAGTGAGAAAAATTCTAGGTGAGCAAGGTATTGATACCAGAGCCGCAATTGGCGAGTTAGAGTCTATTGTGATTTTCATGAAGGCAGCAGCCTCTAAGAATCGGATTGCAAATAAAGTTGAAGATTTATTTAGCGAGAAGTAATTATATAGCCGTGTTATAAAAACGAGTTATATAGGAGTGTCGAGATAGTTAATTTTGGTTTATGTGTTAGGACTGGCAGTCCTGTTATTGTTTAAATATCAATTAGTTTTAAAATCTAGGACTGCCAGTCCTGTATCACTTTAAAGTAAAACGACTATATTTGATGATTGGCATTTCTAAATAAAACCTTCGAAATCCACTATTTTTTTAAACTCGGCTGTTCTAACTCATTTCTGTATGATTAGTCCTCTATTCCATTTTTGCTTCTCTGTTGTTCCTCAAATAGTGATTAATAAAGTTAGCCATCTCTTTTGAAAACAGAATGAAGCCGCTACAATAATAATATCCAGATATTCTAATAAAAGGGTATAACTTTGAATACGCCAAGTGATTTTGCACACGATTTCCGCACATTGGGATTGGCTGTTGTACATACTGAATCTCAAGCTGTTTCTTCCTTAGCCGAGCGGATTGATGAATCTTTTATCGATGCCTGCAATGTCTTTCTTCATTGTAAAGCCCGTGTGGTGGTGATTGGTATTGGTAAGTCAGGGCATATTGGTAGTAAAATCGCAGCAACCTTAGCCAGTACAGGCACGCCCTCATTTTTTGTTCATCCCGGAGAAGCCAGTCATGGTGATATGGGTATGATTGTAGCGGATGATGTGGTGTTGGCTATTTCTAATTCTGGTGAAACGGATGAAATTCTCACTATTTTGCCATTGATTAAGCGGCTGGGTGTGCCATTGGTCAGTTTGACTGGCAATCCGCGTTCTACGATTGCAAAAGCCTCTACGGTGAATTTGGATGTCAGTGTGACTAAAGAAGCTTGTCCATTGGGTTTAGCCCCAACTTCCAGTACCACCGTTGCCTTGGTGATGGGTGATGCGTTGGCGGTGGCCTTATTAACGGCGAAAGGGATTAGTGCTGATGATTTTGCGCGCTCTCATCCCGGAGGACGTTTAGGAAAGCGTTTATTACTGCAAAGCAGCGATATTATGCACAGTGATGAACAATTGCCTAAAGTCCCATTAGATACTACATTGCGCGATGCGATTGTTGAAATGAATAGTAAAAGTTTGGGCATTACCGCGATTGTCGATCACGATAACTATGTGAAAGGAATTGTGACTGATGGCGATTTGCGGCGGGCGTTTGATAAACAACTGGATGTGCACAATACTTTAGTCACGGAAATTATGACCCCCAATTGTGTGATAATTGAGCAAAATAGTTTGGCCGTTGATGCGTTACAAGCTATGCAGCAACATAAAATCAGCGCACTATTAGTTGTTGATAAAGATGAAAAATTGGTCGGTGCATTGAATATGCACGATTTATTGCGAGCTGGGGTAATTTGAATTTTTTGAAGGGAAATATCAGTGAATTATTAGGACTGCCCGTTCTTAAATAACTTGCCGTCCTGATAAGAAAAATATAAAGCCTTATTGGGTATGGTTTTTTAGGGTTTTATAACTCTCTTTGATTGCCCAAGCAACCTCATTTTTAATCTGCGGTGCTTGTTCAACATAATGCTGCATTATTCCTATAATATGTTCTTCCTTCCATTCATGCGCTTGCGTTCTTTCAATTCTAATTTTAGCTATGATTCTATGAGAAATCTCATTTAACCATTTCATGCCTTCAATTTTTTGCTGTTCTGTCAATTCATTATCTGACCAAATAGATCGACAAGCGATGGTTAAAGAATGAGCTAGAAACTCGTAATAACTAATTTTTTCTTCTTGAACCAGTGTGTTTATGATGTCAGCATAGTTCTGTATCGTTAACATTTTTTGATGATCTGTATTGGATAAGTTGAGGCTCTGAACTCCTTAGGAATTCAAAGCCTTAACAACATTACTGATTAAACTCAGCGCAAGGGTCTTCATTTAACCAAGATTGGTCATTACATGCTTTCACAGGCCAAACCACCGATTCTAAATCATGGAAAACTGAATTACGAAAAGTCTGAATTTGCTTGACTTCACAGGTTTCAGCATCATAAGCGACAATACTACTGGCAGTTGAAGCTTGATAATCAATACCAATTAATAACCATCCATTCGGCTGAATATCCAAGCCTTCAATTTCACCTTTGCGTCCACCAATTAATTTAAGCTGCGAACTGTCACTACGACCTTTCAAGAAACCAATAACTTGATCGCTAATTCCTTCACAAGCCACTTTCATCTTTTGCGTATTAGGATTGTAACGCCAGACTCTATCTTCACTCGACATAAACATCACACTACCATCACGATCCCATGTTAAACCTGTGACATTATTCAATTGACTATGTTCAAATTGTTTGTGAATTTGCGCAACACCTGTTGTGTGGTCAATATGTAAAATCGCCATAAATTGGTCTTTTTTATTCACAATGCCCCAACCCCACAATTGCTTAGTGATTGGATGTAACGCGATACCCGCCACTTGTTCAAACTTAATGCTGCCATCACTGCTGACAATGCGCCCTATTCTCTTAATATGTCCCGTGGTTTTATTAATCGTATATAAATTACCGTCTTGCTGTTTGCCATACACATTGGAATCATCACCGCCCGTGCCGAGCAATAAATTATCATCATCAGGATGCAATTCCATGCCTTCAATGTCATAACCATAGAAAGTGCGCGTTGTACCCAATAAACGCATATCGCCATCTAAACCCACACTTAAATCGATGATGACAGGTTGGGAAATATTTAATCCTTCATCATGAATCGCATAAACTAAACAAGTGTCTGGTGTGGTATCAATAAACACGTGCAGTGGCTCACCACCGTTATATACTGTTGTACCATCAGCTAGGCGATAACCCATAAATACACTGATTTCACCGCGAACTTGACCTAAATCACCTTTAAAGACAAAAGTATCAATCCCTTCTGGCAGAGCGTCAAAGGTTTGAAATGGCTCAATGTCTATGCCTTCATGCCAATCAACCCAAGAGCCATCCGCTAACTTCATGACATCAGTTACAATGCCATTGAAATTATGTCGCGCCATCATCAACATTTCACCTGCTAAACCTTGGTGTATCGGGTCAACACCAATATGGGCTTGTAATTCTAGGCCTTTCGCATCACGTTTGGATAATAATGTATTGTTGGTGCGAGGAATGTCACACACCGCAACCCGTGGGTCAAAACTAGCTTCACTTTCCAACAAATCACCATTAGGCTCAACTTGTAACATATCTTCCAGTTCTTGCTCTTCCTCAAGTTTTGATTCTGGCTCTTCGTCAATCACGTTGTCACCGATACACGCGCCTTCAGCAATCACAGTACCTTGAGCTAAAATCACATTGTTAATACAAGCATCGGCGTTGATAAAACCGTTAGTAATGGTTGCAGGAGCATTGGGATCACCATTGATTTCACCTTTGAAATTGCCGCCATCGATTTTAGTATTAGGCACAAGTGTGACATCTTCAATTGTACCGCCTCGGGTCACATCAATTTCACCACCGATTGTGCCGCCTCGGAAATCAATTCCGCGCAATTCAAAATTAGTCACTTCGCCATGATTGACCACATCTTGACCTAAAATGACATTGTCCACCGTACTGTCTTGACCGATGAGCACATCTTCTAACAAGGGTAAACCATCATCATCACCGACAAAATCACCCTTTAATTCACCATCGTTGACGTAGGAATCTTTGGCTAAATGTACTATACCGTTATCATCAACTTCATCTTGATCGGGACGATAAATTGAACCGTCTGCGACAATCACACAATCACCAATCACGACATTACGCCCAAATTTAACTTCTTCACCGATGACGATATTGTTTAATACCGTATTAGGTAAAACGATGACATTTTCTAAACGCGCGGTGGGCTGACAATGTTCGGTTGGATTTCCTTCAATTGTGCCTTCAACATAACCGCCTTTAATCACCGCATTATCATCTAACAACACATCTTTAATCACACCACCAACAGGGCTTTGATTACGAATTTCGCCGCGCAATGTACCGCCTTCAATCAAATCACCTTTCAAAGTGACATTTTCTAACACGCCACCGTCATCAACTTTGGTTTGACCTGTTAATGTACCACCTGAAATTTTGCCACCTGATTTAACATGACTGTCAGACACCCAACCTTGGTTATCAATGTCACCTTCAACCACAATATGACTAATGCTGCCGTGTGGTAACACTGTTAAATCTTGCACAATTTCGCCTTCAGCATTACAAGCATAATTTAAACGTCCCTCTGTGAGACATTTTATTTCAGGCTGCTCTTTTTCTATTGTTTCCTCAGGTTCGTCCGTTTTATCTGGCTCTTCTAACACTTCGGGTTCGTCTATTTCATTTGGCTCTTGTAATTCTTCTGATGGCAGCTCTTCTGGATCAGGCGGAGGCAATGCAAAGTCAGCAATACAATGGGTTTCAGGTTTGATTAACTGCACGCTATGGGTTGCACTTTTACCTGCATCACTACAATCACCTGACCAGCCGATAAAAATATACGGTGAATTTGGAATCGCAATTATGCCCATAATGGTCTGAATATTGTATTCACCCGCACATAAGCCCGTGTTGTTTTGACAAGCTAATTCAGGTACAGAATCAGATTGCACCGTACCACTACCACTGCGAATATTGACTGAAAATTTTACTTGTTCCGTTGTATTCGGGGTGAATATCGCATGACAAGCTTTATTTGATGTCATCAACACTTGACCGTTGGTATCACAATCTGCTTCCCAAGCTGCGAATGACCAACCCTCAGCAGGTGTCGGCTGTAAATTTACCGTAGTATCTTGAATCAAATCGGTTAAGAAACATTTTTCAGTTTTAGCAGAATGGCAATTAAAACTTGGATATTGGTTGGAATTAACCTCACCTTTGCCGATAACAAGCACGTTTAGTGTGTATTTTGGTAATAATTTAAAGTTCGCAATGCACGTTATGTCATTATCTAAAGCAATGGCTTCAGATTTACAATTATTACTCCAGCCCACAAAGTAAGAATTATCATGTGGCGTAGCGGCTAACTGTAGTTTTGCACTTTGTAAATATTCATTTTCACATTGTTCATGCGCACCGTGATTACTACAATCAACGTCTGCTGGCAAAGTTGTGACTGTACCAAAACCATTGCCTTCAAATTGAATAGTTAATTTTCGATGAGGTAATGTGGGTGCGGTTGTCGGTTCTTGTTCCACCTCAATCACAATACCTTTACAAGTTAAATCATAACTAATTGATGAATGAGTAATCGTGTCATTACTGGCCAAGTTTAAAGTCGCAGTACGTGTGCCTTTTGCGCTTGGAGTACATGTCAAACCGACATCGACACTATCGCCCCCATCCGCGATCGCCATTGGGAATAAACTGCTATCAATACTAAAGTCGCTGGCATGAGTCCCTGTTATTGAACTAGTAGCCAAATCAATGGTTAAGGTGGTGTTGCCGCGCTCTTGAATGCTCAAGGTTTGATTTAAAGTTTGCCCTACTTCGATACTGCCAAAACTGATAGTTTCTGCAACAGTTGGGTTTGAACCATAAACGGGAATCGGTTCAATACTGCCAATACATTCCACGCTGTAGGTAATTTCTGGCAAGTCTTCATCATTACTGGTGAGATTTAAAACCGCCGTGCGCACCCCTTCAGCACTTGGAGTACAAGTCAAGCTCACCTCAATTTCGTCACCACCATCATCAATATTCAATGGAAATGCAGATTCGTCAATACTAAAGTCATCGGCATGATCGCCAGTAAATGGTGTATCAGCTAATTCAACTTCTAAGGTATCCGTACCGATTTCTTTAATTGTTAAAATACCGTTGATTGCTACATCTAAATAGCCACCGCCTAAATCAATTTCACCTTCAGGCTCTGGCTCAGAATCATAAGCAGGTTTTGGATTGCCATAGCAAGTTAAAGAGTAACTAATTGTGGGTTTATCAGGATCATTACTAGTTAAATTTAGAGTTGCAGTACGGTTTTCTTTGCCGCTTGGAGTACAACTTAATTCAACATCAACATCGCTATCACCATCTGCAATACTGATTGGAAAAATAGAATCATCTTCAATCGCAAACTCATCAACATGATCGCCTGTAATGGGTTCATCAGCTAAATTCACGGTTAAAGTATCAGTACCTGTTTCTGAAATACTCAGCGTCTCGGTAACTTTGACTCCAATATCAGTATTGCCAAAATCAATGCTGTCTTCTGGGTCTGAGCTATAAGCAGGCTGCAAACCTTCGCAGGTCATTTTATAAGCTGGATTGGTGAAAATTTTGCCATTGCTGATGAGGTATAAATAAGCCGTCCGTACGCCTACTGCTGAAGGGGTACAACTCAAATTGAGCGTGACTTCACCGCCACTGCCATCTGCAATATGAAACCCGCCATCACTTTTATCAAATATGCTGCTTAAATTATTAGTGATTGCAAAATCAGCCGCATTCGTCCCACTAATCAATGGACTATCTTGATACACTTTTAATACCGCTGTGCCGCCTTCGGTAATATCCAATGTTGTACTGGAAGTCCCGCCAACAGACACCGCAGTAAATTCAATTTCACCAATATCATTACCGCTTTCAGTTGTACTATTGGGAATTGGTATTGAAGCATAGCCTGCACCAATTGGACGTTTACCCGTGCATTCTAAGCCATAATCAATAGTTGGATATTCTGGGTCATTGGTTTCAACACTTAAGGTTGCTGTACGCAAACCGATAGAAGATGGTGTGCAACGTACTTTTACTGACATGTTTTTATTGGGATTTTTAGTATAATCACCATCACTTGGGTTTCTTAAGGTGAAATCGCTTGCATGTGAGCCTGTAATCGTCATGTTGTCTACGATCAAATCTGCATCACCTTCATTTCTTACTTTATAAATAGCATCAGCTGTTGTGTTACCTATGGTTGCCTCACCAACATCTAGCGTGCTGCCAATAAGAATGGTTTTATTCACATAAACAGGGGCTTTACCTTCACAACTAACGGTATAGGTTGCAGGATTAGTCGCATTTGTGCCGTTATGAGTTAGGCTTAAAGTGGCGGTATGTGTGCCTTTATGCGTCGGTGCGCATTGGATTTGAATTGCTTGAGCCATACTGCCATCAATAATAGAAATTGGAAAACTTGGACTGATAATGCTAAACACCTCGGCATCATCACCATCACCAAATGGATTTGCTGAATCGGTTAAATCAACTGTGACGGTATCTGTACCTATTTCATAAACATACAAAATACTTTGAGTGGTTTCACCAACCTCAACTGATTCATCCATGCTTAACGTGCTACCAATAATAGGCATTGAATTAAATTCTGGGGATATAGCACTGTTAGTTTCACAAGTGATAGTATATTCAGCGGGTGAATCTGCTCCATTATGGGTAACGGAAACAGTCGTAGTATAACTACCTTCAGTTGCTGAAGAACATTCAATAGGTAATTCATCTGTCCCATTTGCAGGAATATCTAAGCCCAAACCCAAACTAATACTCAAAGAGAAAGCAGCAGCACTGCCATCACCACTGTCAGTAAAATCAACATCAGAAATCGTTAGCGTTTCATTGCCTGTATTATAAATTGAAATATTGCGGGTACTGTCGACACCTGGTTGTCCCGATCCAAAACTGAGTGAATCACCAGGATCAGGCCCTGATTCATAAATTGCGCCTTTACCCGTACATTTTAACGTATAGTCATTGGTTGCATTGGTAATATCATTGGTTTTAATGCTTATCGTGGCGGTGCGTTCCCCAACTTCGGTTGGTGTACAAGTCACCTCTAAATCTAAACTACTACCAGAACCTTGACCAATGGTATGCGGTAAACTAGGTTTGCCTGTTAAGGTAAAGTCACCAGAACCTGAACCAGTGAGTTTAATTTTAGAAATTTCCAAATCTAGCTCACCATCTTCACTAATCGTGATGGTTTCTACCGAGCTGGTCGTGTCTACATCTATATCACCAAAATCAATTGTGCCGCTTTGGCCATTATCATCATAGCCCGCACCAATCCCTTCGCAAGTCAGCGGATAGGTTAATTCATCATAAGGAGCAGGTAAATTTGTATAGAGATGAAAGATGGCAGTATGCGTACCGCGATCAGAAGGAGTGCAAGAAATCTCATAAGTATCGGTGTTACCCGGTGTGATCGTTATGGGAAAATCATTATTAATATCATGAGAAGTTAAAGCAAAGTTGGCTTTGTCTGAGCCTGTAAAATTTGCGCTCTCCACGACTAAAGAAAATGAGCCGGTTGTTTCCGTAATCGTCAGGCTATCGGTTTCTGTATTACCTGTTTCAATCGTGCCGCCACCAAAATCTAGCGAAGTGCCTTCTGATGGACTTAAGGTGACGGTTGCTGCTGATTCAACTGTGTATTTAATACACCATTTATTCAGTGTACCTGAACCATAGTCATTATTATCAATAACCGTAAAAGTCCATATATCTGCCGCATTGTCACCTGTAAATATGCTTAACGCTTCTTTGGGGGTGAAATCTGATGAGCCATAAGCGGGTTGGTCTTCTTTACAATTGGTTTGTATCGCTTTTGAACCATCATCACTAATTTCGGTATCATCAAAATCTTTACCAACACAGCCTTCAGGTTTTGCGCTTGTGGTGTCTGGCATTTCGAGTAAAATCACGGTGCTTGAGCCATTGCTCAACTTGAATGTGAGTTCACCAACATTTCCATGCTCTAAATCTAACTGGCTAATACCTATGGTTTTAATCACGCCAATACTGGTATCTGTTATTGTGATACTGCTTGAAATGCCTGCGGTATTATTAACTGGAATAGTCTGTACCGTTTCATTACATTGTTCAAAATTTGCCCATGCGCTACCATTTAGTAATAATAGTATTAAAAGCAGCACATAGGTCAGAAAGCGCGATGTCAACATTAAAACCTCTCCCTCAAAGTGTTATCCTACCAAAGCTGACTAGGAAGAAAATATAGCAAAAATATGCAAGATTTATACATTTTTTTCTTTCTTGATTTATTCAGTATACTATTAAAGCAATACATCAAAAAAGCCCTCAAGTCATTTGCACAAATATAGTAGAAACCTAAATTTATATAAAGAGTTAAAAACTATAACAATAAAATTAAAATAATGGAGAGGTGCATGAACAGCTATCATGGCATAGAAAATAAATTATCTGCTGCTCGAACCCAATTAATTTTAGATAAGCCTTTTTTAGGTGCATTGGTATTACGTTTGCCTATGAAAGCAGCCAATCCTGATTGGTGTGAAAAAGTGGCTACAGATGCGAGACATTTTTATTACAACCCTGAATATATTGAACATTTAAATGTCAATGAAGTGCAATTTGTTTTGGCGCATGAAGCCTTGCATTGTGCTTTATCTCATTTTGCGCGTCGTGAACATCGGAATAAATTTCGCTGGGATATTGCCTGCGATCATGCAATTAATCCATTGTTATTAGATGATAATCTTACGCCACCATCGGGTGTATGGATTGAGCAAAGTTATAAGGGTATGACGGCTGAGGAAATTTATCCGTATATCGATGAAAATAATGCTGATGAACCGATGGATCGGCATATTTATGAAGATGAAGAACAACACAGCGAAGGTGAGCAAGGTTCTGATACTCAAGCACCATCGAATGAAGAATGTGATCCACAAGGTGATAGTGGTTTAGATGAAACCCAACGTGAGGATAATTTTGGAGGGCAAGGTGATGAACCACAGCAAAACCAAGCGACTGAAGACGATTTAGCCGATCAACCGCCTCCTTTAACGGATACCGAAAAGCAAAATTTAGAGACTCAATGGCGACAGCGTTTAGCAGGTGCTGCACAACAAGCGATGCAAGCGGGTAAGCTCGGTGCTGAAATGGCGCGACTGGTCGATCATTTATTACAGCCACGTTTACCTTGGCGTTCATTATTGGCGCGTTACATGACCATGACCGCCCGAGATGACTACACTTATAGCCGTCCATCACGTCGTGAAGGCAATGCGGTGTTTCCTAGTTTACGCAGTGCACAACTGGACATTATTGTGGCGATTGATATTAGTGGCTCTATCAGTGATGCTGAAATTGCAGAATGTTTGAGCGAAATTGATGGCTTAAAAGGACAGTTACGCGCCAAAATTACTTTGCTGGCTTGCGATGCTGATTTAGCAGCAGAATGTCCGTGGCAGTTCGAGCCGTGGGATGAATTTTATATGCCTTTGGCGATTGCAGGTGGTGGTGGTACTGATTTTCGACCTGTATTTGATTATGTAGAGCAACATGATGCACAGCCTGATTTATTGGTATATTTCACTGATGCAGAAGGAACTTTTCCAAAACATGCGCCGCATTATCCTGTGATTTGGTTGGTTAAAGGTAAACATCATGTACCTTGGGGACAACGAGTACAGTTGAACTGATATGAATGATCTATTTTTTTGAACAAATAATTTACTTTAAACATATTAGGGTGGGCAGAACAAAATGAAATCTGTCTTTTTAAAATTTACAATACTTTGAGCATGTAGAAACCCACCCTTGAAAAATCAAGCACACTTACATCGTTGGTGGTACATTATCAAAATATTCAACTATACCCGTTTCTAGCGAATATTCTGCACCAATAACCAGCAATTCATCATCTTCTATCATGTGTTCAAGCACTTCAGAACCAAAGCGTAAATGACTGGCTGAAACACGCACGTTAGCACGCATTGCATGTCTGGCTAATTCTTCAGGATTATATTTTAAATCAAGTTCTAATAAACCTTCCACAGAAGGACGAATCCGTTTGACGATTGAACGTAAGTTGCGTGATTGATTTTCTACAGGCTGTTGCAATTGTTGTAAGGTCGCATTCACTGCACCACAATGGGTATGTCCCAGCACAACGACCAATCTTGTGCCAAATTCCTCAGCCGCAAATTCCACACTACCAATTTGTGATGGCGCAACAATATTTCCCGCTACTCGAATCACAAATAAATCGCCCAAACCTTGATCGAAAATCATCTCAACAGGGACACGTGAATCAGAACAGCCAATAATCACGGCGAAAGGCTTTTGACCTGAGAGAAGTGTTTGACGACCTTCTTGGGTTTTTAGCATATCACGACTGCGCAGATTACCTGACACAAAACGTTGATTACCTTCTCGTAAACGCTCAAGTGCCTCTAATGCTGAAAGCATAGATTTTTATCCTTAATTATAGACTGGGATGTGATAATTATACTTAAGGCTGATGGCTAAATGATGGGGTATTGAGAAACAGCCTTTGGCTTCTAAATATCATTAACTTGTATTGAACTGGCTAAAAATCAAGGCTAGATACATAGCCCTAGACAAAAGAAAGGACTGATAGTAATTAAAACAATCAGTCCTACATAATAACTAACTATTCAGATGGATAGAAAATCGAGGCCTAACGACTTGATAAAGCATCTGCTGCACTGATTAAGGCTTCATTTTCATGATCGGCACAATATTTATCTAATACACTGATATTTTGGTCTAAGAAATTAATTGTAAAATCAACAGGGATTTCACTAAAGTTATGTATGCGGCCTTGACCATAACCCAATACCCAAGACATGATAGTGCGTTGGTTTTCTTCACTTTGGCGACGGAAATCAAAGCATAAATGACGCGACATATCTAACTCATTACTCGAAATACTTTCAATAATATTGCCGACTTTCTTAGCCAATTTACGCATGAAAGCTAATGCGCCTTCTTCCTCAACTTCATTAATGGTCTGTTGCTGATTATTTTCGGCTAAATCATCATGGACTTGTAGCAAATATAAATTGGAATTAGTGGCACAATGTTGTGCTAATTGAGCTAATGAGGCTTCCATATTAGTGGCTGATAAATCTAAACTTAATTGAGTTGATGCTTTTTTGCCTTGTCTAAAACCGTGCATCCAAACTTGCATCATTTGTTGTATTGTCGCAGACTCACGATTAAACACAGAGCAACGACATTGCAACATATCAACAATATTAGCTGCTTGCGGTTTGCTTGTAGAAGGTTTAGTGGGTTGTGATGGCTGTGCAATTTGAATAGGTGGCAACAAATGAGGGCGTACATATTTACCAACAACCGTCATACTGCCCGCACAAAATGCCCCTGCTTTATTTCCACCACGAACGATTACGGTGTCAGGAAGGAATTCAAATTGAATCGTTTCACCAATGAATTTATTGTGGATTGTAACAACATCGCTGGTCAATAAACCTGAACCTGTAAAATTACACGTTATTTGGCCTAAACCTGTGATACGTATAAACACACGATTACCAAAGATTTTTAATACATTCAAGTTTGCTCGGCGGTTTAAAATATAATCCCCTTCAATTTGAGCGCTGGTAACTAACATGCCCACATTATTAGCAGTGGTGTCTTCTACAGCAGATACTGCTGGACGGTTAATCACCGTTTTGATCGGTTCTGCAATTTTTGGTACATTCACTGCTGGAATGCTAGGGATAATTTGTTCAGCTGCTTGTTTTACTGATTCTTCAACTGATTTAAGTGCAGGTGCTGAAATAGGCGAAGTCACAATTGTTGGAGAAGGCATTACCTCAGCAACTTTGGATTTACCGCTGTAAATGCTCACTTCTAAGCGATAATGAATTTGGATTGTATCAGGCTGAGTTAAACCAACACGAATGATATAATCAGCATTGCGGGTTAAGGTATTTGACCAATGGGTTGGTGTCGCAGAAGAAGATAAAATTTCTTGCAATTGATTGCCTGCAACTTGAAACACTGAAACAAATGAATAAGGCGTGTTGGAATTTAATTGGATAGACATCGTCTGCCCAGCATTAGCCCTTAACATATAGTGTTTTTCTATTGTATTTGTATCTATTTGCCCAGTCATCACGGCTGAAAATTGACCTTTAGCAAATTGCACCCGATCCGCGCTATCAATAACTGCTTGACTATCCATTGCCATCGCTATTGGCAGCCAGCTCAAAAGCAGTACATAAGCTAATAATTTCTCTAAACGCATAAATAAACTCCCTAAATTAATTTAATGGTAACGCTTGAATTTGGGCAACAGTCAGCAATATGTTGATTTAACATTGCACTTATTATGAATACTATTTTACTACCGTACCATTTTTTAAACTATAGTTCTCAAATTAAAAATCGTAAATTGATCTTGTTTTAAAAAAATTCAGTACAGCGTTATCCTTGATCTATATGTGTGTTTTTTAGAAATTCAGGCTTTATTTATCAATATTTTGGATCAATGTTAAATCATATAAGGCTCGCAATGCGGAATAAGTTAAGGCCAAATCAGAATTTAATGAAATTGGAAAACGAAAGAACTGAAGAAAAGCAGATTTGAAGCAATTTTAGCCAATATCAAACCAACTTAATAATTCATGTTACGAAAATGAAAAAAAGTTTGAAAGAGTAGGGTGGAATAGATGAGCCTTTGATGTTAGTTATTATTAATAAACTCTCTCTCACCGTATTCCACCATCCCGAGCGTATCGTATATTTTGCTGGAAAACGCTGCGCTATTCCACCCTACATAAAATGAAAAATTCTTTTATTTACGTAAGGTGAGTTAATATCTAAATCATTAAATAAAATTTTGTCGCTTTCATCATACTCAAATGAGTTTAGTCTGTATATTCGTTATTTTTAAAAACTAGACTTATGATTATTTTATAGAAATGAAACCTGATAACTAAGCAATAAATCGTTGACAATCTTACGACAAATAGATGAAACTAGAATTGGGGATGGATTAAAGTAACAGTGCCGTTGCTTGAAATCATATTGCACTTCCCCAATAAACTGACTTGTTTAGTATGAAATTATGAAGTCCCCAACCTTTTTGAAGACTTACCAATATGAAACGACCTGAATTACTTGCTCCTGCAGGAAACCTAAGAAACCTGCGTTATGCTCTGGCTTACGGAGCTGATGCTGTTTACGCTGGTCAGCCGCGCTATAGTTTGCGAGTGAGAAATAATGATTTCAATAAACTAGAGAGTTTTGAACAGGCAATACAGGAAACGCATGACCACGGAAAGAAATTCTATGTTGCTGCCAACATCCTACCACACAATAGTAAACTCAAAACCGTTCTAGCTGATATTGAACCTGTGATTAATATGCAGCCTGACGCGCTCATCATGGCCGACCCAGGCTTAATCATGATGGTACGTGAACGCTGGCCAGACATCCCCGTACATCTATCAGTACAAGCCAATACCATGAATTATGCTAGCGTTAAATTTTGGCAACAATTGGGTTTAACTCGGATTATTTTATCCCGTGAATTGTCGCTGGAAGAAATTGCTGAAATTCGCCAACAATGTCCTGATATGGAGTTAGAAGTGTTTGTGCATGGCGCATTGTGTATTGCTTACTCAGGTCGTTGTTTGCTCTCAGGTTATATGAATCACCGTGATCCAAATCAAGGCACATGTACCAATGCCTGCCGCTGGGATTATAAAGTGAGTGAAGGTGAGACCGCTGATACAGGTGACATTGTGCCCAAGCAAGCCCTGGGCACAATGT
>JADGDW010000120.1 GCA_016744725.1 Candidatus Albibeggiatoa sp. nov. BB20
GTGTTGTTATATCCAAGCTCTAAAGAGAAGTACCTAATGAATGAAATAATACGTGTCTATTCTGAGTCAATTCTTATTGACAGATACATTTCATATTGACAACAAAACTGTCATGAAAATGTACATTAATTGGATGTTTAAAGGGTTTCATTTATCTATAGTATGATTGATTTATAAGGTATTACTTAGAAATGCAAAGGTATTTTGTTATTTGCCTTATCAGTACATAAGTCATTTAATTTAATGGCATATTATGTGCCGAAGGGGATAATGGCGAGAACAAAAAATAAGTTTCATAGTCATCTGGGACTAAAAAATTTATAAATTTCAACACACTCCAGAGAGGATATGATGAAAAATTTAATTACAAGGCTTTTGAGTGTTGCTCTAATGGCGATGAGTATCAATACAGCTTTAGCAGAAGATGACTTTGACTATGCAGAACTTTCCTTAGAAGAACTATTAGAAGTAAGGATAGTCACCATCGCAACGGGTACGGCGCAAAAAATTACAGAAGCAGCTGCAGTCACAACAGTTATTACAGCCAATGATATTGAGGCAATGGGCGCAACTGATTTAGATGATGTTTTAGAATCAGTTCCGGGGTTGCATGTAGCTCGAAATTCTGTTACTTACAGTCCAATTTACACTATTCGAGGTATTTACTCGGAATATAATCCTGAAGTATTGGTGTTAGTTAATGGATTACCAATCAATACTATTCAAACAGGCAATCGTGGTCCTGTTTGGGGTGGAATGCCTATTAAATCGATTTCTCGCATTGAGGTAATTCGAGGACCTGGCTCTGCTGTATATGGTGCGGATGCGTTTTCTGGTGTAATTAATATCATTACAAAACGTAAAGATGATATTGATGGCACTGAAGCAGGCGTTCGAGCAGGTAGCTTTAATACTAAAGATGTTTGGGTTTTACATGGTAAGCAATATGGCGATGTTGACGTGGCAGTAATGCTAGAGTATCACGATACTGATGGTCACGATTCAACTGTACAAGAAGACGCACAAACTCAATTTGATCATGCTTTTGGTACGAATGCTTCCTTAGCATCTGGACCGGTCTCAATGTCTCGCCAAAATGTAGACGCTCGCTTAGATTTAGGCTATAAGGATTGGAATTTTAAAGCAGGTTTTCAAGGGCGTTATGATGTGGGGACTGGAACAGGTTTAGCACAAGCATTAGACTCAGTAGGACGCTATTCTAGCGAGCGTATTAATGCTGATTTAAATTATCACAATGATACTTCTGTAGAAAATTGGGTATTTGATGCTCAACTGGCTTTTTTAGATATGAATTATAAACCTGAAAACGATCAGCGTTTATTTCCATCTGGTGTATCTTTTGGTGGTGAAGCTTATTTAGATGGCTACATTGGAAATCCTGGTGTTTCTGAAAGACACACTCGCCTTAATTTATCTGCAATCTATAAAGGCTTCAAAAATCATTCTGTTCGTTTAGGTTCTGGTTATCATTATGCTGATATGTATAAAATTACTCATGAGGCAAATTATGGGATAAATCCTTATACAGGAACACCTTTAACAACAACTAATGTTATTGTTGATTTAACTGATACACCTTATGCTTTTTTACCAGAAAAAAACCGCAATAGTCAATACGCATTCATTCAAGATACTTGGGATATTTCTGAACAATGGCAATTAACAACAGGTTTGCGCTATGATCATTATTCTGATTTTGGTAATACTTTAAACCCACGTATTGCTTTAGTTTGGAAACCAAGTGAAGATTGGACAGCTAAATTATTATATGGTCGTGCTTTTCGTGCTCCTTCCTTTTTAGAGTTATACGCAATAAATAATCCTGTGAATTCAGGAAATCCAAACTTAAAGCCAGAGAAAAATGAAACCTATGAATTCGCTGTTGCTTATAAAGCATCTGATGATTTTCAGTTAGGCGTTAATTTGTTTTATTATCTTGCTGAAGATGCGGTTGATTTTGTTCTTAACCCTACTAGCGATAAAATCATTGCTCAAAATGAAAGACGGCAAAAAGGTACTGGTGGTGAATTAGAACTTCAACAAAAACTGAGTGACAAGCTACTATTAGTTGCTAATTATGCCTACCAAGATGTTAAAGATAGAAAAAACAATGCAAGTATGGGCAATGCGCCTAACCATCAAGCATACCTGCGTTTAGACTGGTTTCCGATGAATAAACTACATTTGGACACTCAAATTAATTGGGTTGGTAATCGAAAACGTATCTACAATGATACAAGAGATGAGCTTGATGGGTATACAACTGTTGATTTATTGGTAGATTATAAGGTCAATAATAATTGGAAGTTGGCTTTTTCAGTACGCAATTTATTTGATGCTGATCGTTTTGAGCCTAGCCTCGGACCAGATACTTCTGGAATAGTTAGTATCCCTTACGATTTACCATTAGCCTCTAGAACTTATTATTTAGAAACAAGCCATCGCTTTTAAGCTATGTTAGGGTAAAGTAGAAATAAAAAATGCTCTTTACCCTACTAACATCATATCAGCACTATCAAAAAAACGATAAAATGCTTTAATTTTTTGTCCTTCAAACAAAAAGAATAAACCTAAGTCTGTCTGATGTATCTTTTCTCTAGGCATTACTTTAGCTTCTTCAGTTCCTAATATAAAAACCATATTATCTCGCACAATTGTTTTATCAAATGATAGCTTTATTGTCAGCAACATTTCTTTCCGAGTTTTTAAAAACTGTAAAATTTCTTGGTGACCCGTAAATATACCACCTATAGGATGATGGCTTGGTGCACAAATGTGAAACTTCACATCTTCAGTCATATAAGTCAAAGCCTGTTCATAGTCTCCAATGCCAAAAGCATCAAAAGAGTTTAAAATAACACCGACTAAAGGGTGGCTCAGTATTTCCTCAATATTTTCTTGGGTAGAATGCTTCCATAAATTAATACTTTTCATATTAACCCCATTAATTTTTTAGCAATTATTCCCACATTAGGTGCATAATTCATCGTAATATGCCCACCTGATACAGGGTAAATTTCTATACCTTGTTGGGCAACATCAATCCATCCATATTCTGGGTGAGCCATATCGTAAGTGGTATTTCTTTCAATAGCCTTGAAATAGGTGATTTTTCCTTGATACGGTTTTAATATATAGTTTTTCATTGCCCACACATTATTTTTAACAATCTGTAAAGATGTTTGCATATTAATAGCGGCTGAAAAATAATCTATTTTACTTGTCTTAGCAATGTAATTTAGCTGTTCAGATTGAGAAAATTGTTGCCAATTTGCAGGCAAATCAATTGATTTGCCTTCTAGCTCTAAAAAGCTGAGTAATAACTCCACATCGTCTAACTCAAAAAGTTTAGCTTCTGATAAGCAGGGCGTATCAAACATAGTCATAAGCTGGATTTTCTCACCTAATTTTAGTAACTGCTGAGCCATTTCATACGCCACGACTCCACCAAATGATGCACCACCTAATAAGTAAGGACCTGTCGGCTGTTGAGTTTGTATTGCCTGAATATATTGGTTTGCCATTTGTTCAATGGTTTCAGGCACAAGATTTTTTCCATCTAAGACGCTAGATTGCAAACCATAAACAGGTTGCTCTACCCCTAAACTTTTTGCTAAATCTCGATAAATATAAACATGACCACCCACAGGATGAACTAAAAACAATGGCAATTTATCTGGATTACCTGCTTGAATTTCGACTAAACAAAATGGTTGTTCTTGTTGTGAGTGATTATCAATATTTAACTGTTTGGATAATTTAGAAATTGTTGGTGCAGCTAACAAAGTATGTGATGATAAATTTTGCTGTAATTCTGTATTAATTTTGTGAATCAACTGCACAGCCATCAAAGAATCACCGCCTAGTGCAAAAAAATCATCATGCAAGCCTAGTTTTTGCACACCTAAAATTTGTTGCCAAATTTGAACTAATTGCTTTTCTAAACCATTGCCAAAAAATTTATTTTGTTCTTGCAAATTAGAATTCACATCTTTGTTAACTTCTCTATGAGCACCAGAATTATCTTGCATGTTTTCAGAAGTACAAAGTTTATTTTGCTCATTACGATTATCCATAGGTGCATCAACCCAATATTTTTTGCGTTCAAATGGATAGCTTGGTAATGGAATACGCAAACGTTGTTCCTGAGCATAAAATTGCTTCCAGTTAATAGATGCATTGGCAAGCCATAATTGTCCTAATGATTGCCGTATAAACTGGTTGTCTGATATATGATTATTAACATGTCTTAGCGTTGCTAAACAAAAATCTGTATTGTAGTCTGGATGCCGTTTTGCAAATTTACTTAACGTATATCCAGGCCCAACTTCAAGTAACACCACGTGGTTAAAAGCATCAAACAATTGATTTAAACCTTGTGCAAAACGTACAGTATGTCGTAAATGTTGAACCCAATAATCTGGGCTGATCGCTTCGTCTGTGGTAATCCACTGACCTGTTAAGTTCGATATAAATAACGTTTGTGGTGGGTTAAATTGAACATTTTGTAATACCTGCATAAACTCAGATAAAATGCCAGACATCATGGCTGAATGAAACGCATGAGAAGTATGCAATACCTGAGTTTTAATACCTTGAGCATGTAGTTGTTGCGCAAAATCTTGAACAATTTCATCAGTACCCGATACAACTGTTTGATTAAACACATTAACTGCTGCAATATCCAAATTATCTGTTAACAATGATTTTAGCTCAGATTCTGGCAAAGCTACGGCTAACATGCTACCTTCTGCAACCGATTGCATTAAACGCCCACGTTCAGCGACAAGTAATAACGCATCTTCTAAACAAAATACCTCAGAAATACAAGCAGCAACATATTCCCCGATACTATGTCCTATCATGGCTTGAGGCTGAATACCCCACGACATCCACAGCTTACTTAATGCATATTCCACCACAAATAATGCAGGTTGAGTTATCGCAGTTTTGATTAATTGAGCTTCAGCATAAACGGTTTGTTCAGGTGTTGGATAAAGAATAGTGCGTAAATCTAACCCTAAATATGGCTGTAAAAATTGTGCACAATAATCAACATGTTCTCTAAATATAGATTCTGTCTGATATAGTTCAAGTCCCATATTCACATACTGCGACCCTTGCCCTGGGAACATAAAGACAACATTTTGAGTTTGTTCAATTTGCAAATGGTATTGGATAGATGAGTTGGGTTCAGCTAATTTAGTTATAGCATCTTGTATTGAATCACAAACAAAAACACTACGATATGCAAATGCATGTCTGCCAACTTGTAAAGTATAAGCAGCATCATTTAAGTTAATATCTGTATAGACTTGGAAATATTCGAGTAATTGTTTTTGTTGAGCTTGTAATGCTGATTCTGTTCGAGCAGACAAGGCAATAAGTTGATAAGGTCGAGAACTTGGCAATGAGTTAAATACGGGGGCTTCTTCTAAAACGACATGCGCATTAGTACCACCAATACCAAATGAACTAACAGCGGCTCGGCGTGGTATATTGCCTTGCGTTGTCCAATCTTTCAACTGGGTATTGACATAAAATGGCGAATTGACAAAATCTATTTTAGGATTAGGCTGGGTAAAATGTAAACTAGGTGCTAATTGTTTATGCTTTAGTGACAAAATTACTTTAATTAGACCAGTCACTCCCGATGCCGCATCTAAGTGACCAATATTGGTTTTAACCGAACTTATTGCACAATAGTTTTTATTTTGGGTATCTGCCCGATAGGCTTGAGTCAAAGCAGCAATTTCAATTGGGTCTCCCAACTCTGTACCTGTACCATGTGCTTCTACATAACTTATAGTATCTGCTGATATCTCTGCAATAGCTAAAGCTTCTGAAATCACTTTAGATTGTGCTGTTACACTAGGGGCTGTATAACCAATTTTACCTGAACCATCATTGTTAAGCGCACTTCCACAAATAACAGCATGAATCGAATCTCCATCATCAAGCGCATCTTGTAAACGCTTAAGCAGCACAATACCTACGCCATTTCCATGTACAATACCTTTCGAATTCACATCAAATGCTCGACAATGACCATCAGGCGATAAAATCATTCCCTCATTATATAAATAACCTGATTTATTCGGTAGAGAAACAGATACACCTCCTGCTAATGCCATATCACATTGATAATCAAGCAATGCTTGGCAGGCAACACTTACCGAAACAAGAGATGTTGAACATGCAGTTTGAATAGTAAAACTAGGGCCTGTTAAATTTAATTTATAAGAAACCCGCGTACATAAGAAATCTTTATCATTACCGATAGAAATTTGATAATTGGTCACAGAATCATCATTATCAATTTGCGAACTTAAATAAGATTTAAAATAAGTGTTAGCACTTGTACCTGCGTAAACACCAATGTCGCCATCATAATTTTGGACATTATAGCCGGCATGTTCTATAGCTTCCCATGCGCACTCTAAAAATAAACGTTGTTGTGGGTCAGTCATTGCAGCTTCTTTAGGAGTGAAACCAAAAAAATCAGCATCAAAATATTCAATATTATCTAAGCAAGCTTTAGCTTTAACATAATTTTGATTTTGAATAAGTTCTTGAGCAATACCTGCTTTTAACAGTTCTTCCTCCGTAAAAAAACGGACAGATTCTATGCCTTGACTTATGTTTTTCCAAAATTGCTCAATGTTTTTAGCACCAGGAAAACGTCCTGCCATTCCAATAACAGCAATCCCTTCTTCTAATTTAAGGTCATCCATTGTAGTTACGCCTACCCATAACAATAATCTATGCAGTCTATAATAAAAAAATTTTGCAGGCGAATAAATATCGCTTATAAATTATATTAAATAGCTTAATACGATATGAACTGAGATTAATTATCTTTTCTGATATGACGTTTTTTGCGCTGCTGATGCGCCTTTTTTCGTTGTAAAACTCTTTGCTGATGCGGTTGAGAATCTTTTAAAAGCACGTCATTGGATAGCATTTGTTCCGCAAAATAATGTGCTAATACATTGAGGGAAGGATATTGGAATAATATTGCTGTTGGAAATTCACTTTGTAATTTAGTTTCTAGCAATTCTTGTACTTTCACCAGTTGCAATGAATCACCACCTAAATCAAAGAAACTGTCATGAATACCCACTTTATCCAACTGTAGTACCTGCTTCCAAATATCAGCAATGATTTGTTCCAGATCAGTTTCAGGAGCAGTATAAGATAATTGCAAATCTAAGCGAATCTGATTAGTTTGCTGTGTCAGTGCATGTCTATCTATTTTACCATTTGGCGTTAGAGGCATTTTATCCAGTAAAATAAATGCAGAGGGAATCATATAATGTGGCAATCTATCAGCTAAATATCTACGCAATAATGTGGCAGAATTACGATGCAAATCATCCCGATGTTCTTTTAACTGCAAAGCCTGCTCAATATATTCACATAATGCATCATCACTACAATTAAATGAAACCCCCATCCTATGGCCCTTAATCCAAGCTACGTGCCCTACTAAATCAAAGAGTTTATCAATATTAGGTAAAGAAAATTGAAGTGTTAATCCTTGCTGCTCTTGGCAATTGCAAGAAATCGGTACACCAATTAAACCCATACCATGACACGAAATATTTTCACTACTCAAAGCCATAGACATACCATTATCAAATTTTAGCTGGCAGATAGTTTTGAAAGAAATACGCCTTGTGGAAAATTTTGGTACAAAGTACGCTGCAATATATTTATTATTCTCAGTACTTTGTTTAATCATAATGGCTGCATCTTGAATATCATTATGCTGTTTTAAAATAGATTCAATTTCTTCTAACTCGACTCTGAAACCACGAATTTTAACTTGATGATCAATACGTCCCACAAACTCTAATTGCCCATCTTCTAAAAACCGAACTAAATCACCTGTTTTATAGAGGCGATCGTTTCCATTTTTTGTTAAAGGGTTGGTAATAAATTTTTGGGCCGTTAACTTTGGACGATTCAAATAACCTCGCGCAACACCAATACCCCCAATATATAATTCACCTGTTAAGCCAATTGGTATTTGTTGTTGATTTTTATCTAATATATGCGCTTGAATATTTGGCAGAGCTTTACCGATAGGGATAGTATCATCTAAGTTTGTTAGGCAATGAGTTGATGTTGTACATATTGTAGATTCAGTCGGGCCATAAGCATTAATAATACAGAATTCTCTTTTTGACCAGCTATTAATTAAATCTATAGAACTTTTTTCACCTACGACAATAAATGCTCGTAGATACTTAGAAGATTCCATATGTTCGAATAAAAGTGTGTTTAATACAGAAGGAGGAAGTGTCACAACTGAAACTTTCCCTATTAACAAGGCATTTGCTAGTGATTTTCCAACAAGAATTTCATTATGTGCAGGAATATACAAATGAGCTCCAGACATCAAGGCCATAATGACATCCCATGTTGCTGCATCAAAGCTCAGAGATGAAAATTGTAAAATTGTATCCTCAGATGATAATTTAAATAGCTTAATTTGAGCACTACTTAAATTACAAGCACCTTTATGCTCTAACAAAACCCCTTTGGGTTGACCTGTTGAGCCTGAAGTATAAATCACATAGGCTAAATTGTGTGGTGTTACATTTGTTTTAGGATTCTCACTACTCAATTTATCAAGCCAATCCCATTCTTCAACTGTCAAAACAGTGATATTTTCTGGAACTGATAATTTTGATAATGCGTTCTTTTGAGCCAGTAATACCTTTATTTTTGCATCATTTATCATGAAGTTAATGCGTTCTTCTGGGTAATTATAATCTAATGGTACATAAGCTCCACCAGCCTTTAAAATAGCTAATAAACCTATTACCATTTCCAAGGAACGATTAATGCAAATACCAACTAAAGTCTCAGGTTGTACGCCTAATGAAATAAGGTGATGGGCTAATTGATTTGCTCTTTGATTCAATTCTGAATAAGTGAGTTGTTGCTGTCCAAAAACAAGCGCAATATTATTAGGCACACGTTCAACTTGTGCTTCAAATAATTGATGGATACATTTATCTTGTGGAAAATCAGCTTGCGTATTGTTCCAGATTTGAAACTGTTTTTGTTCAGCTTCTGTCAACAACGATAATTCGGCAATCGCTAAATTAGGTTGGTTTAATGCAGCATCTAATAATGTTTGAAAATGTCCCGCCATTCTTTCAATTGTTTTCGCCTTAAATAAATCAGTACGATATTCAAACCGTCCAACAAGAACGTCTTTTTTATCTTCAAATTGCAGGGTTAAATCAAATTTGGCAGCATTGGTATGTACATCCAACAAACTACAGGACCAATGTTTATCTATATCAGTTACGGCAGGCTCAAGCACAAACGCCACTTGGAATAGGTTCTTTGCATTGATATTTTGAGTTGTACGCAAATTTTGTAGTATTTCTGTAAAAGGGGCATCTTGATGAGTATAAGCCTCCAATGCAACTTTTCTAGTCTCTTGTAATAACTCTAAAAAACTAAACTCATCCTTGAAAACTGTGCGCAACATCAAGGTATTCAAAAATAAACCAATCAAGTGCTCTAATTCAGGCCGATTACGTTGATTAATAACAGTGCTCACAACGATGTCATTCTGACCTGTATAACGGTAAAGTAAAATATAAAAAACCGCCAATAAATTCATAAAGACGGTTGTATCTTGCTCTTGAGCTACTTTCTTAAGCTTTGCAACTATATCTTTCGATAAGTTAAAAGAATGTGTTGCACCTTGATAAGTATTTTTAGCAGGATAGGGGAAATCAGTTGGCAATTGTAACGCTTCAATATTAGTTAACTTTTGCTGCCAATAATCCATTTGAGCTGTTGGAATTGGAATTTGTCTTTGCCAATGTGCATAGTCACTATATTGAATCGACAGCTTGGGTAAGTTTGGTTGCTTATTATCAATAAAACTTTGGTAACATGTATGTAATTCTTGTAAAAATGTTTGATAAATGGAGAGACCATCAACAACAAGGTGGTGTGCTACAAACACCAAAGTATTTTTTTCTGTATCAAATTGAAATAAAATGGCACGTAGCAATATATCTTTTTCTAAATCAAATGGTTTGGATATTAATATATGTGCTAAATTTTGATATTCAGTTTCTTTATCGTTAGCAGGTAAGTGTTGTAAATCTACTATTTGCAAAGAGCATTGTTTATGCTCTTTAAGCTTTTGTATAGGTGTACCTTGTTTAACTTTAAAAACACTATGCAAAATAGTATGGCGTTGCACAATAAATTGAATACTTTTTTCTAAAATCTGTGTGTCAATTTGTGTATCAAAATGAATAAACAAGGGTTCGTTGTAAATTGCAATATCAGGTGCTTGATTACAAGCCAACCAGATTTGCTGCTGCATATAAGAAACGGGGTAATGTTTTTGTTCTGTATGTGTAATCGCAATATATTGTTGCTTTGCAAGCGGGTTAATATGTGCCGCTAATTTTTCAATAGTTGTATATTCAAATAAACTATACGCTGTGAGTGAAATATTAAAGTATTGATTAATCTGATTTATTATTTCAACAGCAAGTAATGACTGTCCACCATATTTAAAGAAGCTGTCTTGTATACTGATTTGCTCAAATGGAATATGTAATACATCTGCCCATATTTGTGCAATTTGTATTTCGTTTGCTGACTGTGGTGCAACAAACATGTTGCTGGTTGAATCAGATAAGAGATCGCGTACAATTTCACCTAATTCATTATTAAGAAAAGCTTTTTTGCAAGCATTACGTTGAATTTTACCACTAGAAGTTTTAAGTACACTGCCTTTTTTCAATAACACAATAGCGTGAGGCTGTAGCTCGTAATATTCAAATACAGCTTTACGAATTGCTTGAATAATAGCTTGCGTATCACCTGATTTTTTTTCTAATTCGGCAAGAATAACCAATTGTTCTTCATTATCAATGACAATAGAGAAAGCTGCACTTTGGCTATTTCTAATTAAATCGTGACTTTGTTCTATAGACCATTCTATATCTTGTGGATAATAATTAACGCCATTGATAATAATGAGGTCTTTCAAACGCCCTGTAATAAACAACTCATTTTCGTATAAAAAACCTAAATCCCCTGTACGTAAAAAAGGACCTTCATTAGTATCGCTGGTATAGGCTTGGAATGTTTCTTTAGTTGCTTGTTCATTTTGCCAATAGCCCTGTGCAACACTAGGATCAGAAATCCAAATTTCGCCCACTTGGTTTGATTGACAAATCATGAACGTTTCAGGGTCAACAATTAAAATATATGTTTTCCCAATCGGTTGACCACATCCTGTAATAATAGTAGCTTGGTTATCCATAGCATCAACACTAAGAACTTCCTTAGTTTCTAATTTATTATTAAAGGCTTGTAGCATTGGTTGCTTTTGTATAGCACTAAAAGTTGCTAATAATGTATTTTCAGCTAATCCATAGGCTGGACAAAATGCCTCCCAGCGAAAACCACATTGCTTAAACGACTCATAAAATGCTTTTAGCACTTTAGGATTGATAGGTTCAGCAGCATTACCTGCAGCTTGCCAAGAGGAAAGGTCTAACTCAGATTTTTGTTGCTCAGATATGCGTTTTAAACATAATTCATAAGCAAAATTAGGTGCTTGGGTATGAGTTGCATTATAAGAAGATATATTTTTAAGCCACTGAAACGGTTGTTTTAAAAAAGAAAATGGCGACATCAAATAACATGGTGTTGAATTAAATATTGGAACAAACATGCCCTCAACTAACCCATAGTCATGAAAGTAAGGCATCCATGTCACTGTTTTGCTTTCTGATGTATAGCTACATGCTTGTTTTAGATAGTATCCATGATGCAAAAGATTGCTGTGACTAATCATGACCCCTTTAGGTGTTGAGGTCGAACCTGATGTATATTGCAAATAAGCTAAGTCATCCGCTTGAACAATAGGCCGTTGCCAATCCAAAGCTAAATCAGTTTGAATATTTTCGGTAGTCAGCCAGTGCATGGCTTTAAATTCAGGGATTTGCTGACGATGTTGGTTAACCAAAGCTAAAATAGATTCAGTGGTTAAAGTGAATTTAGCCTGCGCATCTTTGGCAATGGCTTGTAATCTGGGTAGGGTGCGTTTTAAACGGCTGGCTTCTGGAGGTGGTACTGGAATCGCAATAACCCCCGCATATAAGCAACCAAAAAAGGCGGCGAGAAACTCTAAACCTTGTGGATAAAGCAATAAAGCACGCTCACCGTGAGCATAATATTGTTGAAGTTGGGCAGCAATTGCTCGGGCTTGCAAATCTAGTTCAGCATAAGTAAAAGTTTTACCTTCTACTTTGCCATCTATCATAAAGGTATAAGCCCGTTTTTCAGCCTGTTGTTCTGCACGTAATTGCAGCAAATCTATCAATGTTGCACATTGCATCAGTATTGATTGCTCCCATTACTCTAAAAAGCTGCTTACCTTAACGATTTAGAGTAATTAATATTTCTATCCGAAACTATTGCTGCCCACTCCCCCTAAAAACCCTTTATTTTTTCAGATATTGGATAATATCATTACTTGATTTCAAACCAGACAAAAAGCTATTGTAATCGGAACTACCTAAGCCTTTTTTCAAACCATCAGGTGTCTGCTTATCATCTTTCTTGGTTTCTGATTTTACATCCAGTACCGCATAAACAGCGTAATTTCCATTATCTAAAACTAAGCCTTGATATAACGCATTATTTTCAGGCGGTGTACCTAGTTTAAATGCGGATTCAACAATGGCTTGGCTACCAAAGTTCTCATTACGAGATACCCATTTTTGTTCTGACCATACCAATTTATTGTCATCAGAAATTTTTTCGATGTCTGCATTTGCTTGTTTCAATGCTTCTAAAACACTTTGGCCAATTTCTTCTACTTTGGCTTTGGTTTTGGCAGATATTAATGTTTCAGTAATAGCTACTTTTACTTCATCCAATGGGCGTAATTGAGGCAACTGATGTGCTTTAATTCTAAATACAACAGACTTACCATCAGTAAATTCAACGGGCTCACTGTTATGTTGCTCATTTAAGACTTCTTCACTGAATGCAATATCTAACACTTTAGCATTAGCAAAGATTTCATCATCTTTTAAGCCTTTCTGAGTAAATAGACCACTTTCTTGTTTAACTAACTCCATATTGTTAGCCAAATCATCTAAATTATCAGGGAATTGGAATGCTAACTCTGCTAAATCATCCAGCAATTGGTCATTATATTTCAGGCTTGCTTGTTCTTGGCGCAATTCTGTTTCCAGCTCAGCTTTAATCTCTTCATAAGGCTTGATTTTAGCTTCTTTCTTTTCTTGTAAATTAATAATATGGAAACCAAACTCAGACTGTACGAGTTCACTAGAGACATCACCAATATTCATTGCAGCTATAGCAGATTCAAATGGTTTTACCATACGACCTTCACCAAACCAGCCTAAATCACCGCCTCGTTGGCCGCTGCCTGTGTCATCAGAATTTTGTTTTGCTAATTCAGCGAAATCTTCACCCGCTTGTAATTGAGCTATCAAATTTAGCGCTTTCTGTTTCGCTTGGGCAATGGCATCTTCATTTGCAGTTGGTTCAGATGCTACGAGTATATGCCGTGCTTTCCATTCAACAGGCGTTGTATAATGGTTTAAACGCTCTTGATAAGCTTGTTGTAATGTATCTGCATCAAAGTTAATACTGTTCTTAATATCTTCAATTGATAACACAACATACTCAACACTGACTTGCTCATCAGTCATATACTGCTTGGAATTATCATTGTAGTGTTTTTCAACCTCAGCATCAGATACTTCAACTTGTTTATTGTATGTTTCTTTATCTAAAAGCACATAGCTAACAAGGCGTTGTTGGTTTTCAAGCTGCTGTTTCTGTCTTTGATCGTAATCAGTACTAAATGCAGATTGGCTTACACTTTCACGTAATTGCTGTGCCAACATATCGCGACGGATTTGCATCTCAAATACAACTGGATTTAAACCACGACTGGATAATAGCTGCTTATAAAGCTCTGGAGAGAATTGTTTATTTTCTTGAAATGCAGGGTTTTCTTGAATTTGAGCAGCCAATAAGCCATCACCAATCCGCATACCTTCATCAGAAGCTATTTGTAGTAACAATTCTTGATTGATTAAATCTTTCAGTGTATCTCGGTCAATTTGCTCATTCATGAACGAAATATCTTGAGTTCTGAACATGGAACGGAAATATTGTCGACGTTGGCGTACTGCATTTTCATAATCAGCACGTTCAATACTTATCCCGTTAACTTTAGCGACTGAGGTGTTGGGCTGGGGTTGGATGTATTCATATACGCCCCACATGGTGAAAGGAACTGTAATCAGTATCACAATAATCCATGCGCCAATACCTTGCGCTCTATCACGAATGCTTTGCAGCATAGTTTCCACCTAATTGAACTGGTTTAATAGTGAATAGAATTGTACCGTTTCTTTTGGGCAAAAAAAAGGCACACCTAGTTACTAGATGCACCCTTTTCTCTTAATACTGGCGGAGCGGACGGGACTCGAACCCGCGACCCCCGGCGTGACAGGCCGGTATTCTAACCAACTGAACTACCGCTCCATTAAATCTGAACTTGGTGGGTGCTGAGGGGCTTGAACCCCCGACCCTCGCCTTGTAAGGGCGATGCTCTACCAACTGAGCTAAGCACCCGTCCAAATGAAGGCTCGCATTATAGAGATGATATTTAACCAATGCAAGCATTTTTTTCAGTTTTTTAGAACTAATTTACCCTCATATCTGGGCACACCAGATAATCTGTTGATTTTAAAGCACGCTACTTTATATAGCCAATCAACAGAACTTTTTCCTACATGAATTAAACAATATAGCTGGTTAATTCAATGCTTCTTTTAAAGCTTTACCTGGTTTAAATACAGGTACTTTAGCTGCTGGAATCACAATCTCTTCATTGGTACGTGGATTACGGCCTTTACGTTCAGCACGTTCACGTACTGCAAAAGTACCAAAACCAATCAAAGTAACAGTG
>JADGDW010000264.1 GCA_016744725.1 Candidatus Albibeggiatoa sp. nov. BB20
ATATATGAGATTGATCTAAAAATGAGCAAAAAAATGTAATACTTTGATTGTAAATAATAAATTTTATTGCTTATTGTTTTATAGATGCATGGTTTAGCTAAGCTATAAAAACGCCAAAATTCTACTGCTTATACAGCGTTAATAATTTGATTTTTAGCGACAGGTTCATCATAGGTAGGCGTATAACAGGACAAGAAAGCATAAATATAGAATTAATTTACCGCTTTCTCCTTAAGCAAACTTATATTTGGAGATGATTATGAACACTATTACCACTTTATCTGCATTAACTTTAGGTATCGCTATTGCGGGTTATGCTGTTGCTGCTCCTTTTGGTGGGTGTGACACTGAAGTACGCAAACAAGTCTTATTAGCAAAATACGATACAGTTGAACCCATTGGTACAATTACTTTAGATGAAGTACAAGCTGTGCGTTTAGCTAAATTCCAAGCAATGGATACAGATGCTAATGGTAGTATCACAACCGCAGAACGTGATGCATATCGTACTGCTCAAAAACAGACTCATTTTACAGAAGCAGATACTAATGCTGATGGTCAACTTAGTGCAGAGGAATTTCAGCAAGCACGTCCTCCACATCTCCCTGAAGGCGTAGAATTACCTGCTAACCATGCGGAAAAACATGCAGCTGCATTTAGTCGTATTGATAGTGATGCCAATGGCTTTGTTACATTAGAAGAACTTGAAGCAAAACCTCAACGTCATGGACGTGGTGGTCAAGGTGGTTGTGATGGTCGTTTAGATAATGACAGTAATGGTGAAATCTCCCAAGCTGAATTTTTAGCCAATATTCGTTTATTCGACCACATGGATACAAATGAGGATGGTGTCATTACTGAAGCTGAAATGGATTCAGCCTCTTGTGAACGTGGTGGACATCGTGGTGGTTCTAGTAAAGGCGGTCATCGTGGTGAAGGATTTGGCAACTTTCAACGTTAAGCAACTTTTTAAGATTGACAATTTTTTATAAGTTGAGTTCGACATTAAAGAATAACCTGTTTTTAAAACCAATGAGTTGAGTTGGTTTTTTAGAGTCATATATCTATCAAACTAATTTATTAAATTGCAGGTTATAACTATAGTGATTTTATTTTAAAGTAATATAGGACTGGCAGTCCTCAAATTTGAAAGTGTTTGATATTTAAAATATTAAAGGACTGCCAGTCCTAACACATAACAAGAAATTCACTATATGATGTCGGATTCGTATTGTTATACTAATCCATTGTCAAAGAAATAAGATTCTTAAACGTTTAGGGCTCTGCCAGTCCTGATGAATATAAATTGCAGGAGACCCGTGTGGAATCGCACACAGATGAAATGTTGATGAAAGATATTCAAGCTGGGAATCAACAAGCATTTCAATACTTGGTCAACCAAAATTTAGCGAGTCTACATGGGTTTGCTCAACGTATGTTGGGAAGTAATAGCGATGCTGAAGATGTGGTACAAGAAACATTTTTGCGGGTATGGAACAAAGCCCATACATGGAAAGCAGACAAAGCAAAGCTCTCTACTTGGTTGCATCGCATTACACACAATTTATGTGTAGATTGGCAGCGTAAGCCAAAACTGCAAACCGTGACATTAACCTACGATGTCGAAGAAGATACGGAACACAGTACCAATAGTCTGCAACGAGAGGAAACTGCGCAAACCGTTGAACGTGCATTGCAACAGTTACCTGAACGTCAGCGCAGTGCTATCGTACTTTGCTATTATCAAGGAATGAGTAACCGTGATGCAGCCCAAGTGCTCAATGTCAGTGTTACTGCACTAGAATCCTTACTGGCGCGAGGTCGTCGCAGCTTGAAAGCGTTATTATCAGAACAGGGTTTATCATGAATATCAAGCGTTTTACCCAAATTATCGAAGCTTATGGAGCTGATTCAAATCGTTGGCCTGAGTCTGAGCGTCAAGCTGCATTAGCCCTGCTTACAATATCAACTGAAGCCCAAAAAATGCTGCAACAAGCGGATGTATTAGATAATTTTTTAAACACTGTTGCGGTGAATTCGCCCAGTCTGCAATTACAACAAGGTATTTTTGATGCAGTGGCGCGATCACCAAAACCTGATGATGCGTGGCAAGAATTGATAGATTGGCTGTTTGGTACAACATGGCAGCAGCACTTACTCCGACCTGCGCTGGCATTATTATTACCCTTAATTTTGGGTATTTTCCTAGGTGTGCAGCTCACGACAGTAGAAGATACACCTTTAACCCAAGAAGCGTTATGGCAGACGGAAATGAATTTACTTGCTTTTGATATGAATTCGGAATGGTAAGATGAAACAGCAAAAATGGTTTATTTTAACATTAGTTATTTCATTGATTTTAAATATCTTTATAGCTGGTATTTTATTAGGTGGGTATTTATTTCCTCCTCCAATAGGTTCTCATCCGCCTGAAATGATAATGCGCCCCCCACATCCTAAACACCTTTTTTGGATGTTAAAACAACTACCAGAAGAAACACGACAGAAAGTTGAGCCCATTGTACAACAGCAGTTCCAGCATGGAAAAGTACGCACAGAAATGCGCCAAACCCGTAAATTATTTCATGATATAGAAGCCTTATTTGTTGCAGAATCATTTGATAAACTTGCAATTCAGCAACAATTTAAACTTTTGCAAGACAGAAAAAATCAAATGGCAAAACGCTTGAATGAAAGCCTGTTAAGCATTGCTGATCAATTGAATCAAACTGAACGTCAACAGTTGATACAAGCCATTCGTCATTCACGACCTCGAGGCAAGCCTCCACACCATCAGCGGCGCGGTGAACATAGAGATTTTGATAAATTTGAAAAAATAGATTAGCCTCCCTTCTCAGGATAGTTATGTATATATAGTCAATTCTATCTTAAATGTGAGGACTGGCAATCCTGTTATTATTTAAATATCAATCAGTTTTAAAATCTAGGATTGCCAGTCCGTATCACTTTAAAGTAAAACGACTATAAATGTAGATGGATAAGCATTTGCTTAACTGTCTTTTTTACAAGTTTATCCCCAATGATATTCCACAATACTACCTTGCTTATCTGTATTTTTCACTGTAAGGTAATAATCTAATTCTTGTTTTAAATCATCTGCATGGGAAATAATGCCCACTATTTTACTTCCATGTATAAGGTTAAAACCTTCGCCTTTCAGGCGAACAGATTTATCTCCCTAAACTCAAGAATGGCTTATAATATGAGAG
>JADGDW010000121.1 GCA_016744725.1 Candidatus Albibeggiatoa sp. nov. BB20
TACAATTTCAGACGATGGAAATTTTCAAAAAATATCCAAAATATTGCTTTAAGTTAGATGCTACCAGCACATCGTTTCAGTGGTAAGAACTGTGATTGTGCTTGCATTCTTTAATATTCAAAGAGTTGGCAATGCTTTGAATGTTGTAGGGTGTTAACTCAATAAAAAAATTCAATGTTGTTATGTTTTCTTTAACGATACTTCGGATATTTTTTATAACGATTTGTTTTCAATATATTTAAAACTCCTAGTCAAAATGCAAAATCTTTTTTTCAAATGGTTAATATTTTAGACGATGGGAATTTTCAAAAAATGTCCAAAGTATTGCTTTAAGTTGGATGCTACCAGCACATTGTTTCAGATGGTAAGAGCTGTGATTGTGCTTGCATTCTTTAATATTCAAAGAGTTGCCAACATTTTGAATGTTGCAGAGTGTTAACTCAATAAAAAAAATTAATTTTTAAAGAAATGGCGAAGGGAAGTAATATGTCTAAAGTAGAAGAAATTTTGTTGGAGGGTGTGGATTTAGAAACCACTATTGTTTTAGAAGAATCAATACCCGAACTTGTATCATCTGAAAACAACCTTGTTTTTGGCAAACCCGTTGATAATGATCGTTTTACTTTTGCTGATTTGGCAGTAGAATATTTCCATAAACTGGGTGTTGAATATGTGTTTGGCATTCCGGGTGGCGCGATTGCACCTTTGTATGATGCCTTAGCCCGTAGTCATGAAAAAAACGATCCCAGTTGGCCCAGAGCGGTTGTAGCACGTCATGAGGCTGGCGCTGCGTTTATGGCTGATGGTTATGCACGCAAAACAGGTAAATTGGGTATATGCTGTGCAACTACAGGACCAGGTACAACTAACTTAATAACAGGTGTAGCCTCAGCTTATGCGAACAGTATCCCGCTATTGGTGATTACTGCACAAACTTCTATTTCTAGTTTTGGGCGTGGTGCGTTTCAAGAATCCTCACCTGACGCACTTGATACCCAAGATATGCTTGGACAATGTACCAAGTACAGCAGTATTGTGTCACATAAAGATCAGTTTGAATCCAAATTAATTGATGCTATTACCGTAGCATTGCAACCACCCAGAGGCCCTGTTTGTTTAAGTGTGCCGATCGATATTTTTAACTCTTCTCCCGATGCGATAGGCATTTCCGCTGTTCATTTCGAATCTAGATTATTTAAAAAACTGCATCTTATCGATAGAAAAGCCATGAAACAGCTTATTTCTAAAATTGGCCACGTGTTGAAAGAGGATAAAGAATTGGTATTCCTAGTTGGTGGTAATTGTCATAAAAAGGCGGCTAAGCATCTTGTGGATTTTGTCGAATTTATCAATAACCAAGTAGCTGAAATTTCTGGTGATAACAAAAGTATCAAAGCAAAAATTGTCACGACACCTGAGGGTAAAATGCGTATTGATTCAAATCATCCGCAATATTTTGGGGTGTTTGGTTTTGCGGGACATACCAGTGCGCGTGAAGTCATACATTCTAAGAATGTAGGATTAATTTTAGCAGTAGGTACGACCTTAAGTGAATGGTCTACTGATGGCTGGAACAATATTTTAATGAATTCCAAACTAGTGCATATTCATCATGCGCCAAAGTATTTTACACGTTCTCCAATGGCATGTTTACATGTTTGCGGCAAGCTATCCGATGTCTTCGGCGAGTTAGTCAATTCAACAAAACCTAAAGCGGCTAATGAAAAAAACAGTTTATTCAATGTGTTTAAAGACATTCAAGCCAAACTAGAAAAGGCTACATCTGACTCGTCTAAATCAAAGCAAGCGAAAGCACTAAATATCATTAGAAAAGACCGCCGACAACGAGGTTGTGAATGTGCCCCACGCCATATCTCCATTGATAAACCAGATCGTTATCGTCGTTCGAATAATCCTGAATCCAAATCTCAACTTGTGAAACCTCAGCGTTTGATGTGCGAATTGGTTCGGCGCTTTCCAGAAAACACCCATTATCTTGCTGATACAGGCAATAGCTTTGCGTGGTCTACACATTATTTATTTCCTAAGAAACCAAGACGTTATAGTTTAGCGATGGGTTTGGGCAGTATGGGTTGGGCAATTGGTAGTGCCGTGGGTATTGCACTTGCGACTAAGGGTAAAAAAAATTCGCCTGTGGTATGCATTACGGGTGATGGAAGTTACTTGATGAGTGGTCAGGAAATCACCGTAGCAGTTGCTGAGCAATTACCTGTTGTTTTTGTGATTTTAAATGATAGTGCATTGGGTATGGTGATGCACGGTCAGCGTTTAACTGGAGCTAAAGAGATTGGCTATGAATTACCTCCTGTCGATTATGCCATGATGGCACATGCTGTTGGCGCAGTGGGCTATACAGTTAATACGGTACATGATATAGAAATGTTAGATTTTAATGAGATTGCAAACCGTAAAGGGCCTACATTACTGGATATCAAGATTGATCGAGAAGAAGTACCGCCAATGGGTATGCGCGTTAATACCTTAATACCTTAAACAATAATATCTTTAAAGAGCTTTCCTAACGACATCAATAGCTGAAGACGGACACTAAAGCTATTGATGTAAAGTTCAGGCTCGAATAAACATTTTGTTTAATATTCTTATTTTTTAATCAATCAATAATTTGGATATTTTTAAGGTATATATTAAACAACCACCAGCTACAAATTGGTGGATTAGAGAGCTTGGTGGCTGAAAGCATGGATACAGAGCGACCAAGCCCTGTTATTATTAAAGAATGAGTCTTCAATATCCTCTAGCCCAAAAGTATTTTCCCCAATACCTCTTTTTTAAGGGAAAAATTCCTCAAATAGTTTTATTGCCGAACCTCCTTTTATCCTTCTCAATCAATCCGTTTTGCGCATAACCAAGCCGTCAGCAAATATTAATAACAAATCTCTCTGGTATAAGCATCACTTGACTGCCAATCTCCTATAAAATCATTTGGCCGCTGATATAAATCAACTTTAAAACTCAGTGGTAGTTGAAATTCAGTTGGTAACTGTCCTGCTAATGACGTTTTACACGCATCATAAATTTGAATCCGTTTAGTAAAACTTTTACCTAAAACCAACAAACCACTGCTGACCGTTTCATCAGGTGAATCAATTTGCACATTTCCATCAATTCCCAATTGTGATGAAGCAGAGACTAAACTATTTGGTGTTTTCAAAAACTGCTCTGCAATAATACTAATATTACCGCCTTGACCTTGATAAGCTTGAGCAACCAATTGGGCTTTATTCATCACTAAAAATTGTGGTTCAATCAAGCTTAAACCACCACCATTCCCTACACCTTCTTGCACGCTGGTGCTAATTTGACTGTTGTTAAAATAAGCCATTTGAGCAATATTCAATGAAACTTCACCACCGCCGCCACTAATTGTACTGGTACTGATTTCAGTTTGATTGGCAAGCTGTAACGTCTCAGTATCAATTGCAATATTGCCCGCATTACCGCCGCGCACCCGCTGAATCCATTGTCCATTATTGTATAAAAATCCATCATGCTGCCCATTACCCACATTATGCACCGTGACTAAATCACCTGTTTGAACCTGTAAATGATTACGTTCTGCTAAGTCATTCACTCGATAAGTTTTACCCAATGGTATCCATTCATCACCCGTATAAATGAATCGCTCTTGACTGCTCGTATCATTAAAAATAAACCCTGCTTCAGCCATATTGTCTATTTGTGATGGAGAACCTTGTCCCGTAAATTCATTGTTAAGCTGGCTTTCTGAAATGATTTCCGCTTGATTGTCTAACAAGAGCTGTTTGAGCCGTAAGCTGATATGCCCAGCATCTTGCCCACCCGCACTGGAAGTTGAAATGCTAGCATTATCACTAAGCTGCAATTGTGTGGCATTAATATCAATTAGCCCTCCACGACCTGCTTGTTGATTTTGACTGCTGGATTGGGAATAAATGCCGCTGGTTGATTGGTTGTAATTTTGTGGGGAGTAAGTTTCTAAATATTCTAGTTGTGCTCTCTGAGGCTCAAACAATGCAATGTCATTGGCATTACCATGGATGTCTAAAGATTCAGTGACGTTGATGTCAATATCACCTGCATTTGCATAATTATCAGAACTACTTTCCACTACAGCACCACCACTGATTAACATACGCTGGGCTTGAATGCTGATACGACCTGCATCGCCTGCGCTATTTTCAATACCCAAACTACGTGCATAAATTCCACTACCAAATCCATACTCAGTTTCACCGTATAAATTAACTCCAGATAATTCAATCTCTTCAGCCACAATATTGATATTGCCACCGCGCAATGTTTTACCTCCTTTTACCGCAAGTGAACTGACTGAAATTTGTCCACCATTAGAAAGCAGCAGTTTTCTAGCTTTAATCTCAACTTGACCACCAATACCTGTATATGTTGCTTGATTGGCTCTAAATTCAGCTTCAACATAAGAACTGATATTACTTGCTCTGCCTCTTTGATTGGGCGCATTATTATTGTTTTGAATACGTAACGTATCGCGAACATCAATGCTGACATTACCCGCATTACTACCTTGTTGATTGATATTGTCAGGGCTGCCTTCACTAGACGAGAATATTCCTGAATCATTTTGTAACAGAATATTATTTGCTGTAATAACAATATGTCCCGCATTGCCGATACCTTGCGTATCCGATTTAATGCTGGTGTTCTGGTCTAGTGTCATATCACCTTCATTGTTGATAACAACACTACCCGCATCGCCAATACTTTCCGTTCTTGAGGTTATTGCTGCACCATCAAATAAACTGAGATTGCCTTGATTAAACAGTGAAACATTACCCGCAAGACCTTGGCCTAATGTATTTGAGGAAATATTAGAACTCCTGCTTAAACTCATCTGGTTTTGATTGTTTATCGTAACATGTCCCGCATTACCTTTACCGTAAGTGTTTGAGCTGATTGAGCTATTATCTAAATTGATATTTTGGGATTGGATCGTAATATCACCCGCATCACCTAACGCATGTTCAGTCGTAAACGCATCAACTTCCGAATTGTATAGATTAAAGTCAGCTTGGGTTTCAATCGAAATATTGCCCGCATGACCTTGGCTTTCAGTACTCAAATTGATTTTAGTTTGGTTTAAAGCAATATCAGCTTGAGCACGTATCGTGGCATGGCTGGCATGATCGTGACTCAATACAGTTGAAATAATATTTGTATCATTAATAGTTAACTGATTGCCTTGAATAAACAGCCAACCGCCATGATTTTCCGCCAACACATTGTTTAAACTAATATTTGCAAATTGACTAAATCCTGTTAATTGCACTTGCTCGGCTTGAATCGCGACCTCTCCTTGAGATGCAATGCCAATTAAGTTGATATGACCTTGTGGAAAATACATTAAAGGTAACACTGAATTATTGTCGTAATGACCTGAAATCTCGATGTCGCCACCGATAAGGGAAAATTGCTGATTTGCAAGGAGTTTATATGGGGCTTTGCTGTAAATTAATTCTGCATTTTCATCATAATATAGCTTGGCCAATTCTTGATTAAGTTCACCCACAGTTGTAATAGAAATCGGAGCAGGATTATCGGTTAAAAAACCAAAATTAGCGACAGAGGCAATGCTTAAAATATCTTGTTCAGGAAAACGAGTGTGAAATTCGCCACCATCAGATAATTTCAAATAATCAGCGGTCGATGCGTGAAAACTGCCTTGCACTTCTAATCGTGCCGACGCGCCAAATAAAATGCCATAGGGGTTTAAAAAATAAAAATCCGCATTGGGAATCATCGAACGTAACGTGCCATTAATCAAACTGGGTTCGCCGCCAATCACCCGAGAGATAATATTTTGAATTGAATCAGAGCCAGAAAATTGTGCAATTTCACCTTGATTTAAGTTGAAGCGATCAAAGCTATGAAATAAGTTATGACCAACAGTTTGTCCTAAATCTTGAGAAATATCATACAGTCCACTGCTGGGCAATAAAGGCTTGCTATCAATTAAAATTTCCGCTTGTACTGGTACAGCTATGAAACAAATGGATAATAAAGCTATTCGTAAAAACATAATAAATTTCCTTGGAATTGCTTCTAAAGATTTTTTTGCATATGATTAAATATATATTCATTCCTTATTTTAGGAATAGTATGCCATTTTTTAACATATCGCTTGTGAGCATCCACTTGATGAGTATTGCTCCAGTCCAAATTTCAATTAACAATCAACCTCGATCCACTGCTTTAATATCACTTAAGATTTGGGGTAAACGGTCGCTCATAATTTATTTCATCATTTTGATTACTTTAATTTGAACCAACCCCATCTCGACTGATTATTAATTGAAAATATTTTTGCAATTTACTTTGCTATCCGTTTCTGGTGTAAAATAAAGCCCGATAATGAAAGCATCTATTTTTTTAAGGAGAATACAAAATGGCTGAAATAGGTGACCGAGATGGTCTCATCTGGTTCGATGGGGAAATGGTTCCTTGGCGCGATGCAAAAACCCATGTGTTAACACATACTTTACATTATGGTATGGGTGTGTTTGAAGGTGTGAGAGCATATCAGACAGATAAAGGAGCTGCTATTTTTCGGTTACCAGAACATACGCGCCGCTTATTTGATTCTGCTCACATTTTAGGAATGGATATCCCTTTCGATCAGGATACATTGAATCAAGCGCAAATTGATGCGGTACAAAAAAATAATTTAGACAGTGCCTATATGCGTCCAATGTGTTTTTATGGCTCAGAAGGCATGGGATTGCGAGCCGATAATTTAAAAGTACATGTGATTGTCGCCGCGTGGACATGGGGTACTTATTTAGGTGAAGATGCTTTAGAAAAAGGGATTAGAATTCGCACCTCTTCTTATACTCGTCATCATGTCAATATCACCATGTGTAAAGCCAAAGCCAATGGCAACTACATGAATTCAATGTTGGCGTTACAAGAAGCAATTGCTTGTGGTTATGACGAAGCTTTATTATTAGATAATGAAGGCTATGTGGCTGAGGGCAGCGGTGAAAATATTTTTATTATTCGTGATAATGTCATTTACACACCTGATTTAACCTCTGCGTTGAATGGGATTACACGTTCCACAATCTTTACTTTAGCCGCAGAATTAGGCCTAGAAGTCAAAGAAAAACGGATTACGCGTGATGAAGTGTATATTGCAGATGAAGCCTTTTTCACGGGTACAGCGGCCGAAGTCACACCGATTCGTGAATTAGACAATCGAGCCATTGGTTCTGGCACACGAGGCCCAATTACTGAAAAATTACAAAGTCTGTATTTTGATGTGGTTTATGGCCGCCATGAAAAACATCAAGATTGGTTAACTTACGTCAATTAAGCATTCTCATTCCTGCACTTGGTGTGGGAATCGAGTTAAGACGCACTGCGTCACGTATTTTAGGAATAAAAAACGATGAGTCAAAACACGCCAAACGACAAAAAAATATATGAAGTCACGGAAAGTGATTTACCGTTACATTGCCCAATGCCAAATATGACGTTGTGGGATTCCCATCCAAAAGTGTTTATTCCTGTGGCGGACTCGCCTGATGGTAAAGCGCGTTGCCAGTATTGTGGCGCAGAATATGTTTTAGTGAGTAAAAAAGCTGCATAACCGTCGTTGTTTAAGTATATTCAGGTTTGGCAATTTTGAGCAACAAGGCTGCCAATCCTAAAAAATGCTTACATAAATCTTTCATTTCAATTCTTGGGATGCTCCGTGTTAACCTCAACGCAAACGCCTGCTATTCTTGTCATTGCCCCTTCTTGGGTTGGCGATATGGTCATGGCTCAGAGTTTATTTAAATTTCTAAAGCTTGAACATCAAAATACTGTGATTGATGTGCTTGCGCCTCAATGGAGTGCGGGCTTACTCAAATTGATGCCAGAAGTCCGTCGTATCATTTGCCATGATATTCAACATGGTGAGCTGGCTTGGGATAAACGTCGCCAATTAGGTGAACAATTACGCTGTGAACGCTATCAGCAAGTGATTGTTTTGCCTAATTCTTGGAAATCAGCACTGATCCCTTATTGGACAAAAGCCTCGACCCGCACTGGTTACAAAGGCGAAATGCGTTATGGTTTGCTCAATGATAGACGGCTTAAAAATAAACTAACATTAAGGCGCACAGTGGATCAGTTTGTTGCGTTAGGAATGCAAAAGCATGACCCTCGTATTGGACACATTACCCCGCCCACACCATATTTATCTACAGGCAATATTGCTCGTAGTTTAGAAAAGCTCAATCTTGAACACCCCCACCAGCCTATTTTAGCCTTATGCCCCGGTGCAGAATATGGTATTGCTAAACAATGGCCGTTGGAGTATTACGCCATTTTAGCCAAGAAAGTGATTGCTCAAGGCTGGAAAGTGTGGATTTTAGGCTCGCCGAAAGATAGTGCGGTGGGTGCACGAGTTGAAGCATTGTCAGGTTCGGCAGAAATAGACTGTATTAGTTTTTGTGGTCAAACCGATTTAGCCGATGCAGTGAATTTACTCAGCTTGGCCAATGCTGTTGTGACGAATGATTCTGGCTTAATGCACGTTGCGGCCGCTTTGGATAAAAAAGTGATTGCCATTTATGGTTCGTCAACGCCTGTGATGACACCGCCTTTAAGTCGTCATGCTAAAATTTTATATAACGGCATATCATGCAGCCCTTGTTTTAAACGTACTTGTCGCTATCAACATTACCAGTGCTTACGCAGTATTAAGCCTGAGCAAGTATTAAATCTGTTGTTATAAATATGTTGGTTTTATCGATATTATCCATGCTTGTACTGCATTTGATTTGAGTGAGATCGATCGGTTTTAGACAATGATTGATCTTTGACAGGACTTGCATATTCACAATGTGAAAATAATAAGCTTTCATTGCTTTCTCTCCGCTATAGTCTTTTTACTTTAAAATGATACAGGACTGGCAGTCCTAGATTTTAAAACTGATTGATATTTAAATAATAACAGGACTGCCAGTCCTAGATTTTGAAACTGATTGATATTTAAAGTGTAAAAGGACTGCCCGTCCGCGAGACAAAATTGACTACAGTAGTAAAGCACAACCCCTAAAGGAGTTAATCATGAATACAACCCCACCGAATTTTGAAACCTTTTTTAAACAATTTTCTGATGCCTTACCTAAAGGCGTAACCGATTTACAAAAAGATATGGAAAAAAACCTTCGTGCTGCAATGGAATCAACATTTCGCCGCATGAATTTAGTGACCCGTGAAGAATTTGATGTGCAAATGGAAGTATTAGCCAGAACTCGGGCTAAAGTCGATGGCTTAGAACAACAAATGGCGGCATTAGAAGCTAAACTGTCACCAGCAACAGGTAGCCCAGCTCTAAACATTGAAGAAACACCTGCTGCGTAAAAACGGTTTTATTCTAATTATTTAAGGCTGGTAATCCTTTTAAACCACAAAAAGCAAGATTTTTCAAAAATGAGGACTGCCAGTCCTTGGGTTTTTAATTATGAATAAAAAGTTTCAACGTGCTGTCGAGTTTTATCAAAAAGGTGAATTGCAAAAAAGTGTTAACTTATGCCAGCAAATCTTAAAAAAATCCCCTAACGATCTCGAAACTTTAAATTTACTGGGCGTACTTGCAATCCAGACCAAACACTTTGACCAAGCCCGCGCCATATTTCAGCAAATGCTCCAAATTAAGCCAGAAGCACGTAGCTATTCCAACTTAGGCTATTTATTAGAACAAGCTAATCAATTTGAGCCAGCAGCGGCCATGTATCAGAAAGCGGTTAAATTAGATAATAGAAATCCTGAGCTATATACCAATTTTATCAATGCACTGGCTAAATCAGGACATTATGCTCAAGTCATCAAAGTGGCGCAAACAGCCTTAAAATTAAAACCCAGCGCTAAAATTTACTCAGAATTGGGCATTGCTTATTATCAATTACAACAAAAAGAGGAAGCTGAACAAGCTTTTCGTCAAGCGGTTTCTCTTGATTCAAAAAATGCGGAATATCACAGTAAATTAGGTTTGGTGTTATCTTATTATAAAACTGAGAAAGCTTATCAAGAAGCTGAAAATTTATTTATAAAATCGATCAAATTACAGTCACATAACCCCATCACTTATTACTATTTAGGCTTGAATTATTTATTCCAACGCCGATTTATAGAAGCAGAACAACGTTTTCGCCAATCTATTGCTCAAAAACCAGACTTTGTTGATGCACAATTTAGTCTTGCTGTTACTCTGCATAGAATGCAAAATATTGAGGAAAAGCAAGCATTTGAACAAGTGATCCAACATTATCAAGCTCAATTACAAAAAACCTTACCTTTTGCATTATTACTGGGTGCATTAAAGCGTTTAGCTATTTGCTATGTGTTTCTCAATCAGCTAGATAAAGCGGAGCAGCACTTTCGTGAATTGGAAAAAATCGTTACAGAAAATCCGCAGAAAGGTATCGCGGCTCATCAATTAGCCTTAGCCACACATTTTAGCCCTGAATTTTATCAAAAATTATTAAACACTGATTTTCCTAGCCATACGCAAATTGCCACACAAAAAACAGGACAGTTTGATTATGTGGTCACAGCTTCTTGTGATGCTAATTATTTCAGCAAATATGCAAAAAACTTTGTAAATAGTCTGTTACAAAACAGTCATGAAGCGATTCATTTGCATTTACATATTATGAATCCAACCGATGAAGTTTTAGCACAAGCAAAGGCTTTTCTCGAACAACAAGCGATTGCAAGTTATTGTGTGAGTTTTGAAGAAGTGAATTTGGCAGATAGCACCCAATTAAAAACCTATTATACATTTGGGCGATTTTTAAATATGGCGCAATGGTTACAAACCTATCAAAAACCGATTATTAGTTTAGATATTGATGCGATTGTAGAAAAACCATTAAGTTATTTAATTGATACTATTCCTGATGCAGATATGGGCGTGCGTTCACGGCAGATTACATCATGGGAAGAGTTTGTAGCCAATGTTATCGTGGTGAAATCTAATCCTCAAACCATTGCTTATTTTGACTTGGTGCGGCGTTATTTATTACATTTTGTATCAAAAAATTATCTGATTTGGGGAGTTGATGAATTAGCACTTACAGCGGCCTATCGTTTACGCCAATATTATGAAAAACAAAGCCCTGAACTACAATTTATCAATGTTGAAGTAGAAGAAGTGCTATGGCAATTAGGACACAAAAATGTTGAAAAACTTGCAGAACAACGTTTTACCCAATATTCAGATTAAAAATCATCATTTTGAGCCATTAGCTTGCTGGGCTGTTCATATCCTCGGTGAGTGACCACGCATAAGCACAATCTAAATCCGCTCGTACCGCCATCATGCCACTTAAGCCCTGATCTAAAATCATACTTAATGGGGTTTTTTGGTTAAAACGGCGATGCGGTGTATTTAGCCAGTGCATACTCATACGGTAATTGTGCGGATATGTGGTGCGCAAGGCTTCAGAAATAGCAACCAATTGCTCAATACGTTGATTAATTTCAGGCGTATCAGGCAGCTCAGTACTATTACGATAGCGGTTCATTACTCTAGGTTTGGTTTCCGCAGGCAAGCTGAGTATAGTGATCTTATCGTTATCAGCAATTTCCCAATCATCCAAAATCTGCATCACAATACGGGATAAAGTGGTGCGTTGCTGCGGGCTAACTTGCATAAAATATCCTTTGAGCAAGAGGAATAAAAGATTGATTTAAGCATGAAAGATAAACTCTAGGATGTCAAGTGCTTAAAAACAACAAAATTTATATTAGATTACCACAGAGCTACAGGTATTTTCTCTTGTTGAAATAAATACTTAACAGTTTAATTTAAAGCATAAAAATGTTAGAATAAGTTCAAAAATATGCTTATGGGAGCAATAATGACGGATACAGCTTACGACTCTGGAAATATTAAGGTTTTAAAAGGCTTAGATGCGGTCAGAAAACGCCCTGGGATGTATATTGGCGACACGGATGACGGCACAGGTTTACACCACATGGTGTTTGAGGTGGTCGATAATGCGATTGATGAGGCTTTAGCAGGTCATTGCTCTGAAATTAAAGTTAAAATTCATCATAACCAATCTGTGACTGTAACCGATGATGGGCGTGGTATTCCTGTTGATATTCACCAAGAAGAAGGCCGTTCTGCTGCTGAAGTGATTTTGACTGTATTGCACGCAGGCGGCAAGTTTGACGATAATTCCTACAAGGTTTCTGGCGGTTTGCACGGTGTTGGTGTCTCGGTGGTTAATGCCTTATCTGAATTACTAGAATTGACGGTTTATCGTGACAATAAAGTGTATCAGCAAACTTATGTTCATGGTGTTCCACAAGCACCGCTTGTTTCCACGGGTGATACGGAAAAAACGGGCACAAAAATTCGGTTTAAACCCAGTGCAGAAACGTTTACCAATATTGAATTTCACTACGATATCTTGGCAAAACGGCTTAGAGAGCTTTCTTTCCTCAATTCTGGGGTCAAAATCTATCTACAAGATGAAACCACAGGCAAACAGGATTTGTTTGAATATGAAGGTGGTATTCGTTCTTTTGTTGAGCATTTAAACAGCAAGAAAACCGCGATTCACCCCAGCGTATTTTATATCAATACTGAAAAAGATGATGTTGCAGTCGAAATTGCGATGCAGTGGAATGATTCTTATCAAGAAAGTGTATTCTGCTTTACCAATAATATTCCACAACGTGATGGCGGTACGCATTTAGCGGGTTTTCGTGCGGCATTGACTCGAACTTTTAATACTTATTTAGACAAAGAAGGTTTTCAGAAAAAGCATAAAGTCAGCACCACAGGCGATGATATTCGTGAAGGCTTAATGGCTGTCTTATCAGTTAAAGTGCCTGATCCTAAGTTTTCTTCACAAACTAAAGATAAATTGGTTTCCAGCGAAGTCAAAGGCATTGTTGAAGCGGTTGTTGCAGAGAAAATTGAAGAGTTTTTAATGGAAACGCCGAGCGAAGCCAAAAGCATTGCTAATAAAATTATTGAAGCGGCCAGAGCACGTGAAGCAGCTCGTAAAGCACGTGAAATGACTCGACGCAAAACCGCGTTAGATATTGCAGGACTTCCGGGAAAATTAGCAGATTGTCAGGAAAAAGACCCTGCATTGTCTGAATTATATATTGTGGAAGGTGATTCTGCGGGTGGTTCTGCCAAACAAGGGCGTGATCGACGTACTCAAGCAATTTTGCCATTAAAAGGTAAAATTCTAAATGTAGAAAAAGCCCGTTTTGACAAAATGTTATCGTCGGCTGAAGTGGGTACGTTAATTACTGCGTTAGGTTGTGGGATTGGTAAAGATGAGTACGATATAGAAAAATTACGTTATCACAAAATCTTCTTGATGACCGATGCGGACGTGGATGGTAGTCATATTCGGACGTTATTGTTGACTTTTTTCTATCGTCACATGACTGAATTATTAGAGCGTGGCCATATTTATATTGCACAACCGCCATTGTATAAAGTGACCAAAGGCAAGCAAGAGCATTATGTGAAAGATGACAAAGCCTTAAATGATTATTTGTTGAGTTTGGCTTTGCAAAATAGCCAGTTATTTGTTGCGCCTGATGCACCCGCATTACGCAGCGAAGAGTTAGAAAAGCTATGTCGTCAATATATTAAAGTCACAACAATGTTGGCTAGATTAAGTCATCTTGTACCCCAAGCGGTATTAGCTTCGATGGTTGATATGCCTGCATTAGAAATTGATGCGTTTCAAGATATTACCCAAATTCAACAATGGTTAGACCAGCTTACAACATCACTTGAGGATGAAGCTGAAACATATCGCATATTGGCTAGCACTGATGAGCACGGTGCAATTGCCATTCATGTCCATACTGTGACCCATAGTGTTGAACGGATTTACTCATTAACCCAAAGCTTTTTTGAATCGCCTGAGTATTTGGGTGTTGTGACCTTGGGTGAACAAATTAAGGATTTAATCTCTGAAGGTGGCTATATTCAACGTGGCGAAAAACGCCATGATATTAGTGACTTTCATGATGTGATGCGCTGGTTATTGAGTGAAACTAAGCGTGGTTTAGGCATTCAGCGTTATAAAGGCTTGGGTGAAATGAATCCAGATCAATTATGGGATACGACGATGAATCCTGATACGCGAAATTTGTTACAAGTGCGAATTGAAGATGCGGTTGCTGCTGATGAGATTTTTACCACATTAATGGGTGATCAAGTTGAGCCACGTCGTGACTTTATTGAGAAAAATGCCTTATTAGTCGCAAATTTGGATACTTAATCAATATTTTTAAATAATCCTGCTCATTCCCAAACCTTATTGATGAATGAGCAAGTTAAGCTTTTCTGAGTTATGATTTATCCATGCGTATTACTTAAACATAGAATCGTAAGCAGATGCCGCAGCCGCTACTAGTTTATCTGCTATTTGGCCTTCTACCTGCCAACTTAAACAGCGGAGATTGCCTCCCATGCGACATATTACATGAGGAACGGATATAGGTACTACTGTCTTTTTAGTATTATCCTTAAAAAGGCTGAAGATATCCTTATCAATTTCAGTATTTTCTGGATCATCAAAAAAAAGCGGCATATATACGTACTTATCATTCACTAACGAATTTACATGAGCACCACAGGCACTGGTAAAACCTCTCCATTTTGTAGGATTATATGCGCTTGGAACTACAACGACATTTATCTCAGGCCCTAGTTGTGTCTGCAAGCTATTTTTGTATTTGGCATTCATTGCTTTATCACCCAAATCGCTTAAAGCTAAAACATTTGTATCAATAAAAGAAACCATCCCATCGGCATGTCCTGTCGTGTCTCCTTCAAGTTCATCAATAATAGCAATGTTATTCCATCCTGAATCTTTTATAAGCTGATTCTTTATTTCCATGTATAAGGTTAAAACCTTCGCCTTTCAGGCGAACAGATTTATCTCCCTAAACTCAAGAATGGCTTATAATATGAGAGATGGAATACAG
>JADGDW010000122.1 GCA_016744725.1 Candidatus Albibeggiatoa sp. nov. BB20
GAGACAGTCTTAACGCTGCGGCCTTGTAAACAATGCTTAATCGCACGATGTACCATCAAATCAGGATAACGTCGAATCGGCGAAGTGAAATGAGTATAACTATCAAAAGACAAGCCAAAATGGCCTTTATTTTCAGTGCTATAAATAGCGAGCTTCATGCTACGCAACAAGACTGTTTGAATCAAACGTAAATCAGGACGATCACCAATTTTTGATAATAATTTGGCGAAATGTTTCACTTCAGGCTTCCCTTTGGCTGGAAAACTTAAGCCTAATTCACCTAAGAATAAACGCACATCTTTTAATTTTTCTTCGGTTGGAGATTCATGAATCCGATATAAAAGAGGCATTTCATATTTGTCTAACCATTCCGCCGTTGCCACATTGGCCGCCAGCATCATTTCTTCAATCAATTTATGCGCATCATTACGTTTGACAGGCACGATTTTCTCAATTTTGCGTTGTTCATCAAAAATAATTTTGGTTTCAACGGTTTCAAAGTCAATAGCTCCACGTTTTTGACGGCGTTTGTGCAATAAACGATATAGCTTATTTAAATGCGTAATATGCGGCAGTATATCTGGATGTGGAAAATCCGAGCTATCACCATCCAACACTTTTGCGACTTGGTTATAAGTCAAACGAGCCGAGGAACAAATCACCGCTTCATAAAACTGGGTGCGTCGATTACGCCCATACATATCAATTACCATTTCACACACTAAGCTTAAGCGATCCACATCTGGTTGCAATGAGCATAAACCATTAGATAAAGCTTCTGGCAACATCGGGACAACTTGCTCAGGGAAATACACCGAATTACCACGGTTTTTAGCTTCGATGTCTAGTGCGCTGTTCGGTTTTACATACGCAGATACATCAGCAATCGCAACTTTGAGCAACCAACCACGGCCACGCGGTTCACAATATACCGCATCGTCAAAATCTCGCGCATCTTCACCATCAATGGTAACAAACGGGATTTCACGTAAATCTTCACGGCCTTTATATAAGTTTTCAGGAACAATCGGTTTAAATTGCTTGGCTTCTTGTTCCACTTCTACAGGCCAATGATGTGGAATTTCATGCGAGCGTACCGCAATATCAATTTCTAAGCCCGGATCACGCTGATCGCCCATGATTTCGATAATGCGACCAACGGCAGGATCATATTTAGTCGGGTATTCATCAATTTCAACAACCACGATTTGACCATGTTTCGCGCCATTGATGTACTCTCCATCAACGATAATTCTTTGGGATAACCGTGGGTTATCAGGCTCAATAAAGGTAATGCCTTTTTTCTTAAAGAATTGCCCGACGACTTGATTATTAGCCCGTTCCAAAATTTCTACCACTGTGCCTTCAGGCCGCCCTTTAAAGTCCACGCCTACAATATTGACCAACACTCTATCTTTGTGCATCAAATGACGCATTTGTTTGGCAGATAAATAAATATCGTCCCCACCTTCATCACGTACCACAAAGCCAAAACCATCAGGATGAGCAATCAATCGCCCACGGACTAAATCCATTTTTGATGCAATGCCATAGCCTTTACGACGATTGCGGATTAATTGGCCATCACGTTCCATTGCTCGTAAACGACGACGTAATGCTTCTAAGTCTTCTTCACTGGATAAATTTAATAGATCAGCAATTTGATTTAAAGTAATCGGTTTCTTTTGGTCAGTCAGATGCGACAGGATGTATTCACGACTGGGGATAGGCTTTTGATATTTCTGTTTTTCGCGTTCAATATAGGGGTCAATCTTATCTGGCGTGGCTGGCTTTTTTGCGGCGGCGGATTTTTTACGGCTCATTGATATATTATTTCTCTGGTAGTCACTTATAATAGGGTTGAGAAGATTTTACAGGCATTTGTTTCCCAACACACAATCCTTACGAACTTCATAAAGTGACATATTAAAGCAATCTGTATTCTGTTGCAAAGGCGTTCGGTCACTGAAATGTTATACAGGCGATATGTTGCTTGTATTAGACTGTAAAATCTTTAACATCAAACCGTTGATTGTTTGCTAAATGATGCAATTCAATCATAATCCAATTATGAGCAAAATAATTTAAAGCCATGTCAGAACCTACTATTTTAAACTCTCCAACAGGAGACGAACCCGTTTTATTACACTCTTGCTGTGCACCCTGTACAGGTGAAATCATGCGAGCATTAAAAGATTCTGCGATTCCTTTTAGCGTGATTTTTTATAATCCGAATATCCATCCTCAAACAGAATATGAAAAGCGTAAACAGGAAAATAAACGCTATGCTGATAACTTAGGGGTTGAATTTGTTGATTTAGATTATGATCCTGAAAATTGGTTCTCACGAGCGAAACATTTGGCGGCTGAACCTGAGCGCGGTGAACGTTGTACAGTATGTTTTGATATGCGTTTGGAACGTTCGGCTTTATATGCGCATGAACATGGTTTTAAAGTATTTACCAGTTCGTTAGGTGTATCGCGTTGGAAAAATATCCAGCAGGTGAATGGCTGTGGTTTACAAGCTGCAAAACATTACGATGATTTAATCTATTGGGATTATAATTGGCGCAAAAAAGGCGGTTCACAACGCATGGTCGAAATCACCAAGCAAGAAGATTTTTATCGTCAAGAATATTGTGGCTGTGTTTACTCTTTGCGTGATAGCAATATCCATCGTGAACAACGTGGCTTAGAACCGATTCAAGTTGAAAAATAGACCTTTTAAATTATCTAACAATTGGGCTGAGAAGGCTTTATAATAATTGACTTACCATTGTTTATAACCTGTCATAGCTGTTTCAATGAATTATAAAAAAACCACTAAACAACAATTATTATCCCAATATAAATATGAGCGACAACAACTTATTGAGCGTTTGCAGCAAAACGGTATCAAAACCCCTGAAGTTTTAGAAACAATATGTGAAGTGCCACGGCATTTTTTTGTTGATGAGGCTTTATCTAGTCATGCTTACGCAGATCATCCGTTGCCAATTGGTCATAGTCAAACTATTTCACAGCCGTTTATCGTGGCAAAAATGACTGAAATATTATGGCACAATGCGCCTCATGGTAGCGTGTTGGAAATTGGTACAGGATGCGGTTATCAAACAGCGGTGTTAGCTCATTTATTTGAAAATGTGTATAGCGTTGAACGGATTGCAAGTTTAGCGGGTAAAGCTTATGAACGGCTTAAATTTTTAGAGTTGAATAATATTGCTTTTTCTCATGCCGATGGATTTGATGGATGGCCAGAACATGCACCGTACCAAGCTATTATTGTGACTGCTGCCCCTGAAGTTTTACCTCCAGATTTATTAACCCAATTGGATATTAATGGTTGTCTGATTATTCCTGTCGGTCGCCAAGGTCAGCAACAGTTGTTGAAAATAATCCGTAAATCCGATTGTTATGAGCAACACGTTTTAGACCCAGTGAGTTTTGTACCACTAAAAGAAGGTATCATGTGACGCTAGATATTTTTCTCTTAACAATTTGAAAAAAAAGTAGCACACTATGGCCTTAGCTTGCTGATAATCATGAATTGTTCACTGAGAGCGATAACACCATGTTAAATAATACAATTTACCACGCATTGGTTTTAAATCTGCACCAGCCCAGTGGCAATTTAGAACATTTGCTAAAACATAATTTATGGGAAGCAAAAGAAATTCTGTGGGCATTAGACCGTATTCCACGTTCATTATGGGGTTATGAAGATGTGGCACGAGTCCATCTTGCAATGTCAGGTACATTATTAGAAACACTTAAAAAACCTGAATTTCAAGATCAAGTCTATGGGATTACCAAAACAGGTGATTTGCTGTGGCAATTGCAAAATACCCAAATTTTTGAAATTCTCGGCACAGGTTTTTATCATCCTGTTTTCCCATTGACTCCCGATGCGGATTGGGCTGAGCAGTTACAACGCTGGCAGCAAATGGGGCAGCATTTATTTTGGCGTACTCAATTTGATGGTTTTTGGCCGCCTGAAATGGGCTTTTGTATGGAGATGATTCCATATTTAAAACGCATGGGTTATCGTTACGTATTGGTTGATTCTGAACATGTTGAACCTGTGGATGACGATATGAGTTGGCAAGAGTTGCGTTATCGGCCGCATATTGCGGAGTATGATGACGATGAAATCATTATTATTGTGCGAGATCGTGAATTGTCCAATGCACAAGAATCAGGGATGGATTTTGGTTGGTTTGAGCATGAAGCACATGAGCGTACAAAATGGTGTAATTTCGCGCCGTTGATTACAACCTGTACTGATGGTGATAATGGTGGCTGGTTTAGAAATACCAATTTAAGTAGCAATTTCTGGTATGTGTTTTACCGCCAATTCTTAGATGAAGTGCGCCAAGGTTATACCAAATTACGCCCCACCTTTATTGATGAATATTTGAACAAACATGGTGCTTATGGTCAAGTTAAAGTACGTACAGCGGCATGGAATACGGGTATTCATGATGGTGTTGGCTTTGTGCAATGGACGGGTTCTGATGTGCAGAAACAGGCTTTAGAACGACTTTCACAAGTCAGCACCCAATTTCATGAATTAAAAAATCAGGCTCAAGAAGCACCGCATTCAGTCGATATTCAGCATCTATTGTCTGAAGCACATTGGCATTTATTACGGGCTGAAACCAGTTGTCATTTTTTCTGGGGTGAATCTTGGGTTTCTCGCAGCCATGCGGATTTAGATATTGTCGAACACTTATTAACTCAAATTACTGCTTCAAACGAAAGGATGTCATAATGTTAGTTGGTTTACTAGTAAGCTTACATGTATTAGCTGTGGTGATATGGATTGGCGGCATGTTCTTCGCGCACAATATGTTACGTCCTGCTGCAATGTCATTAGAGCCACCTCAACGCTTACTATTATGGCGGCAAGTATTTAAACGTTTTTTTGCATGGGTGTGGATTGCAATTATTGTGTTGTTGATAACAGGTATTGGCTTAATCGTGCTGTTTGGCGGCATGGGTCATGTACGCTGGCCTGTACATCTGATGTTGACGACGGGATTATTGATGATAGGCTTATTTAGTTATTTATTTTTTGCGCCTTACCGTCAATTCCGCCAAGCGATTAATATTCAAAATTATCCTGCCGCAGCTGAACAATTAGCGCGGATACGTTTTATTGTCACAACGAATTTGGCTTTGGGGTTAATCACAACGCTTATCGCGACAGCTGGCAAATATATTATTATTTAATGAAAAAAACTAATTTGGTGGGTAGAATAAAGTAAAACCCACCCTACATTACATTGTTTAGATCACTGCCTTGTGAGATCAATCCATCCAATAAATGATCTATTTTAAAGCATGGCAGTCTTAATAAGTGGTACAGATAAAAACCACTTTATGGATTTTGCGGTATCTGTATTAGCTTTTTTCTTTCCATACTTAGACAAGCACGTCTATAAAGCCATAAATTTTATAAAACCTTATATTGGGATAAAATATTTCAAATTAGTGGTTTTTTATAATATCATTAATAAAACTCTTGTATGTACTATCAATACAAATGATAAAAATGTTAACTTAGATTAAACTTGAGAGTTTAGGCAAACCAATAACAATAGCCTAGATTTCCACCATTGGTTAGAACCATCTAACAAAGCGAGAGAGGATTATGGCAGACCGCCGTTTACAAGTTTTTCATACTGTTGCACGTTTACTCAGCTTCACTAAGGCTGCTGAAGCATTGCACATGACGCAGCCTGCTGTGACATTTCAGGTACGCCAACTGGAGGAATATTTTAATACCCGCCTATTTGACCGCACACATAATCGCATTACTTTAACTGAAGTCGGTGAGAGAGTGTATGAGTATGCTGAGAAGATTTTTGAGCACTATTCGCAAATGGAAAATGCAGTAAAAGAAATGACAGGTGATGTCAATGGGGTGCTCATGATTGGCGCGAGTACCACAATTGCAGAATACATGTTGCCAACCTTATTGGGCGATTTCAAAATCAAGTATCCTGATGTACGAATTCGTTTGAAAGTCTCGAATACAGATGAAATTGTCTCTATGGTCGAAAACAATATTATTGACCTCGGGGTTGTTGAAGCGCCTGTGAGTAATAAAAGTTTGGCGGTAGAATTATGTCGCTTAGATGAATTGGTCGCGATTATTTCACCTGACCATCCATTATCCCATAAAACCGAAATTACTCCCAAAGAGTTGGCTGAGTATCCCTATATTTCGCGTGAAGAAGGTTCAGGTACACGTGAAGTGATTACAGAGTATTTATCATCTGAAAGCTTGTCCATTTATGATATGAACATCGTAATGGAATTGGGTAGCTCTGAAGCGATTAAGGGTGCTGTGACTTCAGGTATGGGTGTGGCGATTTTATCACGGGCGGCGATTCAAAAAGAATTGCAGCTTAACACATTGAAACAATTACAATTAAATCCACCTCTAAAACGTCCATTTTCATTTGTACATCAAAAACAAAAATTCCGTTTACGTGCAATGGAAGAGTTACTGAGTTTTGGGCGTGGTTACTGTACCATTCATTCAAAATAAATAACTTATGTTACGCAAAAATGTCAAAAAAAAATATTTTACAATGGTTTGGACAGTTTTAAAGATTCGATGGACTATGATGCGTGTCATTTATATTTAGATGCGCCTATTCTAACCATTTCTATTTTATTCGGTGGGTACTTCGTTCTACCTTTCTTATATGACATGCGTAAAGTGAGTTAAATAACATGAACCAAGCTGCTAAACAATTTATTAAAATTTATCAGCAACTTCCTGCGGCAGAGCAAGAAACCTTATTCGCTTTTGCGGAATTTTTGCTCAGTCGTGTGGAAAGTTCATCAGAATCCGAGTTAATACTTGAACCTGAAATTATTCCTCGCCCAGCACAAGAAACGGTGATTGGTGCAGTTAAGCGTTTATCCAAATCTTACCCGATGCTAGATAAATCGGCTTTACTCAATGAAACATCTTCCTTAGTCACGGCAAACCTTGTACAAGGGCGTGACCGAGCTGAAGTGATAGATGAATTAGAAACTGTTTTTGCCAATGCATATCAGGCGTTCGTAGATAAGAAGTTAGTTCAATGATAAATGTGTTAACCCGTTGGTTTAATAAATATTTTTCCGACCCTCAAGCTGTCTTGTTGGCTATTTTGCTCATCGGTGGCTTTACCGTCATCATGACCATGAGTCAGATGCTTGCTCCCGTGTTGGCCAGTATGATTATTGCCTACATGTTGGAAGGTATCGTAAAAAATTTAGAGCAGCATATCCCGCGATTTTTAGCCGTATTTTTTGTTTATATGGCATTTATGACCTTGCTAATGTTTATCTTGCTGGTTTTGATGCCGCTTTTATATCAACAGACATCACAGTTTCTTCAAGAATTACCCACCATGATTGCACATGGACATCAATTATTGCTGCAATTGCCTGAACGCTATCCTGATTTTATTACAGTCAAGCAAATTGAATCTTTGATTAACTCAATTCGTTCAGGCGTTCGTAACACAGGCCAATCCTTACTTTCCTATTCATTGGCCTCAATTCCAATTCTCATCACTGTACTGGTGTATTTTATTCTTGTGCCCTTGTTAGTGTTCTTTTTCCTAAAAGACAAAAAACTGATATTAAACTGGCTGGTCAGCTTTTTACCCAAAGAACGTCATGCTGCTAATCGCTTATGGCGCGAAATGGATGCACAAATGGGTAATTATATTCGTGGCAAAGTGTATGAAATTTTTATTGTTGGCACGGCCAGTTATGTGACGTTTACTTTTATGGGATTGAATTACACCCCGTTGCTCGCGGTTTTAGTCGGTTTGTCAGTGATTATACCTTACGTAGGCGCGACATTGGCCACCTTGCCTGTGGTGATGGTTGCTTATTTTCAATGGGGGTGGAGTTCTGAGTTTCTGTGGACTATTTCAGCTTATGGCATGATTCAAGCCTTGGATGGTAATGTATTAGTGCCGTTATTATTTTCTGAAGCGGTTAATTTACATCCTGTTGCGATCATCGTGGCGGTTCTTGTGTTTGGTGGATTATGGGGCGTGTGGGGCGTATTTTTTGCGATTCCATTAGCAACTTTGGTGAAGGCCTTGCTTCGAGCTTGGCCGCGTGCTCCTGTCGAAGAAGATATAAAATTGTGACTGGATTACGAATTAACTCAATAATTCATCGAATCATGGCTATAACATAAGGCTAATGGGTTTAGATATTTTCCAATACTGTTTAAATGAGGTAATGAATCAATACAAATCTAACGCTATTAACATGTGGTTCTTAAGACCATAAGTGCATTATTTAATAGCAGTTTTACCGCATATTTTTAGCATAATTTAGTTCTCAATAATATGCCATAGATTTAAATGATTGTGTTTCAAATAGTGCTTTTAGTCCAAATTTAGATTTACAGCGGTGTTAATTTTATTTAAGTCAACAGCAGGCCAATATTTTGGTTTAGAATAAGCAAAATCTCGTTGAAAGGAATTAGGGTCTTGAATGCTGTAAACCATACCTCTCAAGATAACGCAGGTGTACTGAATCGTTTAAAAAAATTAGCTGTAACGGGTTCTTTACTCTCTATTTTTGGCTTTGGCAGTATCATGCTGATGCGCTTAGGTGGCAACGTGATTGTTGCTGGTTGGCTATACCCTGAGGCATTTGGCTTAATGGCTGTGGTTAATGCCTTGATGATGGGTCTTGCCATGTTTTCTGATGTGGGTTTACGTCCTAGCATTGTGCAAAACAAACGCGGCGAAGAAGCTGATTTCTTAAGGACAGCATGGACGATTCAAGTTGCTAGGGGATTTGTTCTCGCACTGTTCTCCGTTGCCTTAGCCTTTCCAATTGCTGCAATAAATAATGAACCTCAACTGGTTATCCTCGTGATTGTCACAGGTTTTTCTTCCATTTTCATGGGCTTCAATTCAACTTATCTATTTGTTTATTCAAGACGTTTAGAATTGCGTAATATGGTGATTTTAGACATTATTGCAGCTTTTCTTAGCACTGCTGTGATGTTAGTTTGGGCGTATTATTATCCAAGTATTTGGGCTTTGGTCTCCAGTGCATTTGTTAATGCCATCGTGCGCTTAATTGCCAGCCATACCGTGCTTGCAGGTAGCGTTCCAATGCGCTTTCAATGGGAAAAACAATCGGTTCATGAACTGGTTCACTTCGGCAAATGGATTTTTGTCAGCACTGCATTAGGCTTCTTGTTGATGCGTTTAGATATTTTTATATTGGGTAGTTTTGCAGGCATGGCGACCTTGGGTTTATATTCCATTGCTAAAACCTTGTCACGGATTTCAATTGAAGCCCTGATGAAATTATCCGATATGGTGATGTTTCCGTTATATTCTCGATTGAAAGAACAAGGTGCAGATACCTTACGCGAGAAAATGTTTAAAACCAGAACTTTACTGCTAGGTTTATTTTTACCTCCGTTATGGATATTAATTTTAGGCGGTGATTGGATTGTGGGTTTGCTGTATGACGAGCGTTATCAATTTGCAGGTTGGATGTTACAAGTTTTAGCCTCTGGCGCGACTGCTACCGTGATTATCACCAGTATTTATCCCGTATTATTAGCAGTTGGTGATTCATTTCGCAATATGTTGAATTCCATTACACGCTTTATTATGCAGTTGCTGGGTATGATGATTGGTTATTATATGGGCGGCGTTGAAGGTTTTATTATTGGTGTTGCGATGGCAGATTTATTCACTTATGGCGTATTGGTGTTTTTGATTCGACCTTATAATGTTTGGTTTCCATGGTTGGATTTTGCGGCGTTTTCTAGTTCATTGTGCGTGATTTGGATCACATTTGGTGTACTGTAATGCAAAAAAATATAACGCTTGCAGATGCACTGGATGCACGTCAGAATAATTTTGATTTAATTCGTTTTGTTGCTGCGACGATGGTGATTGTTGCTCATGCTTATCCATTGACTTATGGGCATGATAAAACCGAATTATTGCATTTACTAACTCAACAACAAATGACTTTTGGCACATTAGGTGTGGCGGTGTTTTTTATCATCAGTGGCTTTTTGATTTACCAAAGTTACGACCATTCTCCCAATGTATTTGTATATGCTAAAGCACGGATTTTGCGGATTTTTCCCGCCTTAGTTGTCGTCTTATTGTTAGCCGTATTTGGACTTGGGGTGATTTTAACTAAGCTGAGTGTGCAAGCCTATTTTTCTGAGCCTGTCACTTTTAAATATTTACTCGGTGTATTTTTATTTCCTATCTATTACGAATTACCGCGCGTATTTGAAGCCAATCCTTGGCCTGTCACGGTTAACGGCTCGTTGTGGACAATTCCTTATGAGTTCGTATGTTATATTTTAGTTGCGGTTGCAGGTTTCAGTCGTATTTTACGTTGGCGAATCATTTTATTAATATTGCTGTTGGGATTATTTCTATTTCGTTGGTTATTATTTGATAACTCGCCTGAGATTTTAGGACATTTAAAATTTTGGTATCGTGGCATTGGTACGGCTAAGCTATTAGAATTAAGCTCATATTTTCTAGCGGGGATGGTGATATATGCGTATCGGGAAAAAATTATTATCAGCCATTATTTGGCTTTGATTTCAGGCATTATTTTAGTCATCACTTCTATTTTTGGTGGTTTACAAGCATGGTTTTTACTCGCTGGCAGCTATTTAATCATGTATTTAGCCTTTTCCCCCAATATTCGTTATTATGGCTTTGCTAAATATGGTGATTTTTCCTATGGCATCTACATTTATGCTTTTCCAGTGCAACAAACCTTAATCTATTATTCTCAAGCGCAATGGCATCCTTTGGTTAACGCACTCTTTGCTATCCCAATTACATTGTTTTTTGCTATATTGTCGTGGCACTTGATTGAAAGTAAAGCGTTAAAATTAAAAAAAATCGTGCTGATTTCTAAAAAACTAAAAATATAACCACTCACTAGAGGATAAAGCCATGCAACGTGAAATTATTTCAACTCCTAATGCGCCTCAAGCCATAGGAACGTATTCTCAAGCAATCAAAATAGCGGATACGGTGTATTTGTCTGGGCAAATTCCTCTAGTGCCAGAAACGATGTTATTGATTGAAGGACATACGGAGGAGCAAATTCATCAGGTTTTTAAAAACCTACAAGCGGTTGCGCAAGCTGCGGGGGGTGATTTGCAAGATATTGTTAAGTTGAATATTTTCCTAACCGATTTAACCCACTTTACCTTAGTCAATGAGATTATGGCGCATTATTTTGTCATGCCTTATCCAGCACGGGCAGCGGTTGGGGTTGCTTCATTACCAAAAGGGGCACAAGTCGAAATGGATGCCATTATGATTTGTGGTTAGTGATAGATTAAGCTTCTATTCAACAGTTTGCTGGCATTATCAACTGAAAGCCATATAGACTGTTGAACAGAGACAAAACTTCTTTGATGCGATTAGCTTGTTTAAGCAAATACTTGGTCAATTGCATGATCTAAAGTCGCACGAATATCTTTATCATCAGTAATCGGGCGCACTAAAGCGGTTCGACATGCCGCAGGCGCAGCCACGCCTTGACTCATTAAGTTTGCCGCATAAACCATCAAACGGGTTGAAATGCCTTCATCTAAACCATGTCCTTTCAAATTTCGCGCAGTTGAGCCAATTTTAACCAATTTAGCCGCCAGTTCTATATCACATTTAGCTTCTTTACTGATGATTTCCGCTTCGGTTTTTGCGCTCGGATAATCAAAATCCATTGCTACAAAGCGTTGTTTGGTCGATTGTTTTAAATCTTTCATCATGCTTTGATAACCGGGATTATAAGAAATCACTAATTGGAAATCTTGATGCGCGTTGATGAGTTCACCTTTTTTGTCTAATGGCAAAGTACGGCGATGGTCGGTCAAGGGATGAATCACCACTGTGGTATCTTGGCGAGCTTCGACGATTTCATCTAAATAGCAAATCGCGCCAATCCGTGCTGCTGTGCTCAAAGGCCCATCTAGCCAGCGTGTGCCATTGGCATCTAGTAAATAACGCCCGACTAAATCTGATGCGGTCATATCTTCATTACATGCCACAGTAATCAATGGTCTGCCTAATTTCCATGCCATATATTCAATAAATCGTGATTTACCGCAACCCGTAGGCCCTTTTATCATCATCGGCAAACGTGAATTATACGCCGCTTCATAAATGCTGATTTCATCGCCTTGGGCTTGATAAAAAGGTTCTGTGCTAACTTTATATTGTGCAATATCGGTCATGGGAGTCTCCCCGTATTTTTTTGATTTTTAAAGGATAAAAGCTAAATCGCTCTTGTTTTTAATATTTTTGAATCATTGTTGTTTTTGTTAAAATATTGTCAATCAAAATACAGTCTTTTATCTTAACTAAAATACTGTCATAGTATGCTGAAATAGAGTATTACAGTGAATAAAAAGATATGACAAAACCTACATTGATATTACAAAATTCAGTCATTCGTATTAAGCTGATGAAATGGTTGTTACCTTTCACACTATTTATTTGCCTCATAACTATTGCTAAGCAGTGGATAAGAAATGACTTTGCATTTGATTTCTTTATTTTTTTGCAGAATGGATTTTTAGTATTTTTTACTATGCGCCTTGTCTATTTAGAACTTATATTTATCAGGGAAAGGTTAACTTTAGATCACACAGGTATTCATTATCGATCTGGTAAGTCATTATGGAAGTCTACATCAGATAATGACTGGCATTTTCATTGGGAAAACATTCAAATTATTTCAATTGTATAAACTGGTGGCTATCATGCTGCTCAATTGTGCTTTATGGTGCGGCCATGCGAACACCAAGAATATGAAACACCTATTTGCCAAGAATATGAAACACCTATTTTTAAATGGTTTGATACCCAAATCCTTGATACTACCCATACAAAGTCAATTTATAAACATAAATTTTTTGGTTTTGAATTCATGGGCAGAAACACCATCACTGCCGAAGAGTTTAATGAATCTGTCTTGCGCACGCCTATTTATCAATATTTAACGCAATATCAAGAACAACCTATTAGAATCATACCTAAAAAAGACCAACACATAGATATAGAAATAGACGCTCCTATGCGTTACCTACTATTGCTTTTTGTTTTTCTTATTCTCTTTTTAGTGTCTTTTCGAGTTCTATTAAAATATTTATAAAATACTTAAATGAGCCATTATAATTAACAATTCCTAGCCCTGAGTTATAAAAAAGGAATGCTCACCTAGGCAAAACATTCCTTTCTTAAAATCTAGCAATTAGGCTTTACTAATTATTTATGTACGCCTAATTTATCGCGCCAATCTGGGAAAATACTATCTGCATCACTTGGGAATGACTCGAATGCACGGGCAAATTCTTGATGCTCTTTCGCCCATTCAATTGGATCAGCACCTGCTTTCCAGCATTCATACGCTTGACGTAATGAAGTTGCACCCGCCGCTGGGCTATCGATGTGACCGTAAGAACCGCCACCCGCTGTGTTAATCAAGTTGCCATGACCTAAGTTTTCAAAGAACCCAGGTAAACGTAACGCATTCATCCCACCCGAAATAATTGGCGTAGTTGGTTTCATGCCATACCATTTTTGGTTATACGCAGGGCCTTGATATTCATCACGCTCAATAATGTACGCAATTTCACGATCATCTTTACCGCCTTCCATTTTGCCGTAACCCATTGTACCAACATGGATACCAGAGGCACCTTGTAAACGCGACATTTTGGCTAACACATACGCAGTATAACCACGTTTAGCAGAAGGAGAAGTCACAGCACCATGACCTGCACGGTGATAATGTAAATATTGTCCAGGGTAATTACGACGTGCTGTTGTCACCATACCTGGGCCACCAACATAACCATCGACTAAGAAGGCAACGTGATCCGCGAATTCACCGAATTGCTCTAAAACATAGTCAGCACGCGCTAACATTTCGTAATGGTCATCAGCAGTAATATTAGCTGAGAAGATTTTAGCTTCGCCTGTTTCGTCTTGTGCACGCTTCATTGCATCAACGACTAAAGGAATAACTTTCTTCATTGGACAGAATATTTGATTGCCTTGAGGCTCATCATTCTTAATGAAGTCACCACCTAACCAGAATTGATATGCTGCTTCTGCAAATGGCTCTGGACGTAAACCTAATTTAGGCTTAATAATTGTACCTGCAATGTAACCACCATCCACTAATGGACGACCTAAAAGTCTCCACATATCAGAAATATCTACAGAAGGGCCATCAAATAATTGAATCGCACGAGGTGGCATAAAGAAATCGTACATTTTTGCATGTTCAATATCGCCCATGCCTTGGTTATTACCAATGGCCAAGGTTAAGAATGAGACAATCATCATACGACCGTCAGAAACGTTACGATCAAACAAATCTATTGGATACGCGATGCGCATTTCTTCAGTGGCTTCATCAATTTGGTAAACTAATGCATCAACACCTTTGGTGAAGTCGTCAGTAGTAGAAACCTCAACGTTAGTCCCTGTTGAAGATTCAGCCGCGAAGTGAGCAGCCGCCTCTAAATAACCGTAACCCGCTTTAGGCTTCATTTTATAAGCGCATAAAACGTGACCACCACCAGAGACTAAATCTTCTTCTTTTAAGCTTAAATCAGCGTAACGGCTTGATTGATCCATCATCCACTCCTTTGTGTAAAGATTGGTTGTTGTAGTTATTGTTTCGTTGGTCGATACTATATTTGGAATCATGTATAATTAAAAATTATATATTATGATTCTTTATATAAAAAAAAATTATACTTTATGATTTTGATATGACAATAATATAGTTAAAATAAGCGATACATCTTGTCCTAATTTACAAAATCAAACATTACTAATAAAAATCGGTTTAGATTTCACTTTTAACAATATTAATACATCAGTAAAATCTAATGCAGATACTTTAAA